>USSJ01000057.1 GCA_900557285.1 uncultured Clostridia bacterium
GCTGTTCTCTTCGCAATGAAGGGCCTGAACGTAAAACTTTATGATATTAATGATGATTGTCTTGCAAACGATAAGAAGACAATCGTAAGCAACCTTGAATTCCTTACTGAAAATGGTGCAATTGAAGACAAGGATGCGGTTCTTGCAAGAATCCAGTTTACAACAAGCATGGAAGAAGCTGTAAACGCATACCTGTCCCCTCTCGAAAGCGTGTTTGCGACGACGGCGCCCGCGTCGGGCAAAGCGGAAAGAGCGGGTGCATTTTGGTCGGGAGCGAGGGGGAGCTGTCTGTCGTTTTTGAACAGGAATTTCAAAAGAACGGGGCAGAGCAGGGACGAGAGGACGACAAGCATAATGACGGGCACGACGGGATTGATGGCGGTGCCGGCAAAAAGGCCTCCTTCGATTCCTTTGTTGCAGACGACAAGGGCGACTTCGCCGCGGGCGATCATGCCGCAGCCGATCTGTGCGGATTCTTTCCAGGTATGTTTACAAAGTTTTGCAACGCCGCCGCAGCCGATGATTTTTCCGACGATACCGGCGAGCACAAAGCACAGGCCGAACAAGAGCAAGGTGGGAGAAAATCCGTCGAAGCTGACGCCGATACCGATGTTTGCGAAGAATACGGGCGAGAAGATCATATAGGAATTGATATCGATTTTGCGATCGATGTAATGGGTATCGTGAAGGGAAGAAAGGACGATCCCCGCAACGTATGCACCGGTGATGTCCGCAATGCCGAATATTTCTTCTGCGGTGAATGCATAGACGAAACAGACGACGAGCCCGAGAATGGGGATCCGCCGTTTGTGGTCGTATTTCGCGGAAAGGAATTTGAATAATTTCTTGATAAAGAAACCGACGACGATGGCAGCGGCGAAGAAAGCGATGGTCATTAAGATCGTGATCCAGGGATTGGCGGTAGGGTCTTTGAATCCGATCACGACGGAAAGGACGACGATGCCGATAACGTCGTCGATAATGGCGGCGGACAGGATGGTGGTACCGACTCTGCCGCTGAGTTTTCCCATTTCTTTGAGCGTTTCGACGGTGATCCCGACGCTGGTAGCGGCGAGGATGACGCCGACAAATACTGCGTCTAAAAGGATCGCGGAATCGGACAGTGCGGAGAAACCGCCGAGGAAGGGAACGGCGATCAGAAATCCGAGTCCCATCGGAACGATGACGCCGCCGCACGCGATGAGCGTGGCGGTAAGTCCGGAGCGTTTCAGTTCGCCGACATCCGTTTCAAGGCCGGCGGAAAAAAGTATGAGAACGACGCCGATCTCGGCGATCCCGTCGAGGAATTGTCCTTCGGCTTCGGTCGGGTTGATGGGGGACCACCATCCGAACTGACCCCAGATGGCAGGGCCGATCAGAAGTCCGGCAATGACGGCGCCCACCACTTGCGGCAAGCCGAGTTTTCGCATGAGCATGCCGAGCAATTTTGTTGAAAGCAGGATGATTGCAAGATCCCAGAAAATTTTCGTTATATCCATAGGCTCTCCTTTTTATACCAAAAAGATGATACGCTTTTTTTTTCGGAAAGTCAACAGGATAGGAAGGGTAAAACGGCGTCATGAAAAGAAAGGGCTGTTTTTTGCGGAAATATTGACGAACGGATGGGAGCATGGTATAATAGAGAGAGCGGCGGTAAAACAGGCTGCGGAAGAAAATTGACGGCAGGAAACGGGATATGTGGTTTGACGAGAGTGTTTTTTATCAGATTTATCCGCTTGGATATTGCGGTGCGGAGCGGGAGAATGATTTCAAAGAAGTGCGGCATCGTTTGTCGGCGATCGAAGAAAATATTTCTTATATCAAGGATTGCGGATTTACGGCGGTATTGCTGAATCCGTTGTTTGAAAGCGAGCGGCACGGATACGACACGGTGGACTTTTTTAAGGTGGACAGGCGTTTGGGGGACAACGAGGATTTGAAACGTCTGGTGGGGAAATTTCATGAAGCGGGCATACGCGTGGTTCTGGACGGGGTATTCAATCATGTCGGCAGGCATTTTTTTGCTTTTGAGGAAGTAAAGGCGAAGCGGGAGCAATCGGATAAAAAGGATTGGTTTTACATTCATTTTGACGGAAACAGTCCGTATAACGACGGGTTCTGGTACGAAGGCTGGGAAGGTCATATGGAGCTTGTGAAGCTGAACCTGCAATGCGCCGGGGTTACCGATTATATCCGCCGTGCGGTGGAATTCTGGATCGATGAATTCGGGATCGACGGGTTGCGGCTGGATGTGAGTTATTTGCTGCCGGAATGGTTTTTTGAATTTTTACGGCGCACGGTCAGCGCGAAACGTCCGGATTTTTTCCTGATGGGAGAAGTGATCCACAATCAGAATTTCGTGAAGAACGTAACTTTGGGGCGTCTGGATTCGATCACGAACTATGAATGTTATAAGGGGCTGACGTCAGCTCTCAATTCGGACAATTTTTTTGAGATCACGCATTCTTTGGAGCGGTTGTTCGGTTCACAGCCGTGGTGTCTGTATACGGGAAAGAATCTTTTCAGCTTTGCGGACAATCATGACGTCGTGCGGGCTTATACGGCGCTACAGAACAAGAACAAGCTGGCGGCGTTATACGGGGTGCTGTACACGATGCCGGGGATCCCCTGCGTGTATTATGGTTCGGAATGCGGCGCGGAAGGGGACAAGTCGGACAATGATTATAAATTGCGACCGGCGATCGGAGCGATCGATAAGAATAAGTGTCCCGCGCTAACGGAACTTATCCGCAGGCTGAACAGGATCCGCACGAGTGAAAGGGCTCTCGCGTACGGAAGCTACGCAAATTGCGTGCTGTCCAACAAGTATATGTGTTTTAAAAGAGAAAAGGACACAGAGCGGATCTATTGCGCTTTCAATATTTCGGATGCGGATGTAACGGTGCGCGTGGAAGAGGCGGAAGGACATGATTTGCTGACGGGAGAAGTAAGGAATCTCAACGATATTTATTTACCGCCGTATGCCGTGAAAATATTCAAAAAGAATTAGTTTTTATGCCCGTATGGATTGACAAAATATCTGATTGTGATATAATTTTTATAAACGAAGATTCAAAGGGTAGTCGCTCGAAAAAGAGCCATGGCTCTTTTTGTTTTGAGAACTCAAAACAAAAAGCCGTTTAACAGAGTTAAAAAGCCGGAAGGCTGAAAATAAAGCAAGGAGAAGGAAGGAATGAAAAAGTTGAAGAGGGCATTCACGATTGTAGAGCTCGTCATCGTGATTGCGGTCATTGCGATTTTGGCTGCAGTGCTGATTCCGACGTTTACGTCGCTGATCGAAAAAGCGAACGAATCATCGGATACGGTGCTGGCAAAGAACATGAATACGATCTTGTCGACGACGGATTACGAAGAGGACAAGTCGGATCGTATGACGGACACGCTGTATCTTTTGAATGAAAACGGCTACAGTCTGGAGAATATGAATCCTACGGCAGACGGAAACGTATTTGTGTGGGACAGTGCGGCGAACCGCATCGTATATCTGGATAAGGAAGGGACGGTGATCTATTCGGAGAACAAGGCGTACACAGATGTGGCGAGTATGGTTGCGAATGCGAAGGGGTATCTTTGGGTGACGGTCGGATCCTTGGAGGATATTGAGAAATGGTCGGCGCTGGATCTGTATTTTTCCTCGGATATCGGAGGAACGGATACGACGCTGGAACTGAACGATTCCAGTCTGGATACATCGGCATTCCGGTTCCTCGGCACGGTAAAATACGGCGCCGAGACGAAAAATGTATCGGTGTATGGTTCCGTATCGGAAATGGTTATCGATTCCCCCAATGCGACGGTTACCAATTACAGCCGTGCGGGGACGGTCACGATCAATCAGATCGCAGATCATTCTTATCATGAAAACGGAAGCGTGGATAAACTGATCGTAACGGCAACGGTATCGGATGCGAATGTAGTGATCGAGGAAAGAGGGATCGTGCAGCACATCATCGTGGAATCTTCCGCGGCGAATGTGACGAACAAGGGTTATATTAAAGAGATCGATGCACAGTCGCAGGTAATTACCAATCAAGGCGGATTTATAGAAACCCCCAATGATAAATGGACGGGGGATCCGAATCCTGCGGAAGGGTACGTATTGTCCATTGATTCCTATAAAGAATTGGCGCTGTTCCGTGATTCGGTCAACAACGGCACGACATATAACGGAATGACGGTCCGTTTGACGGCGGATATCGATATTTCGGGATGGGCATGGCATTCGATCGGGATAACGGACCGCAACGCAATAAAGAAGGAGCATGAAGTAGGATCTGTATTCCAGGGCACATTTGACGGGCAGGGTCATACGATCATCGGATTGTCCAATACAGGTTTTGACGTTACCGATCTGGACCCCGGCAATAATAGTACGACACCGGCCGAATACAGTGAAGTCGTATACGGATTTTTCGGAAGTATTTATGGGGCGACGATCAAAAACGTAAAACTGAGCAACGTAAATATTGATCTTGCTTACAATACCAATCAGAAGCTTTTGGGCGACAGTATCGGCGCTTTGGTTGGATTTGCATACAGCGATAATGATTCTGCTCCGGTTATTATCGAAAATTGTCAGGTAGTGAGCGGAAAAATTCAGGGGTATGACGCTGTTGGCGGCATTATGGGAAGATTCTATAATGCAACTAACGCAGAAAACACGGGGTATTTGCGCATGACGGATTGTTCAAATGCAGCCGAAATCATAGCCTACAGGAGAGCTTCGGGGGTTCTCGGGTACATGTATTATTACGGACAGCTCACCAATTGCACAAACAGCGGGAACGTGACGTCATTGCCTTGCCTGAATGATCCTGCGAATAAAGCAGGTAATGTGACCCCGAATATGGCTTACTATTATGCGGCGGGTATTGCGTGTACGTCAGACAACAAGAATCTTGTTTTGACAAACTGCAAAAATACGGGCGTGATCACGGCGGAGAAGTATATCGGCGGAGACGAGAGCAAACCGCGCACCGATGACTATGTAAGCGACCTGGCGAATTTAACAGGCAAGGATTACGAAACTTTATAAGCAAAGAAGAAACGGTAAAAAGGGATGCAGACGGCTGTATCCCTTTTTAATATTATGGAGACAGCGAAACGTTGCGAGAGAAAATAAGCGGAATTTTTGTAAAAAACGGGGCGATAAACGATAGACAAACGGATAAAATCTTATTATAATGTACGGCGGTAAAAAAGCGTGTGGGCGGTAGGATATGAAAGGATCGTTGGATCTGACGAGCGGAAGTCCGTGGAAAAATATATTATTTTTTTGTATTCCGATTCTGATCAGCAATATATTTCAGCAATTATACAGCATGGTCGATACGATCATCGTGGGGCAGACGATATCGCTTTCGGCACTGGCGGCGGTCGGCTGTACGGGGTCGATCAGTTTTCTTGTCATCGGGTTTGTATCGGGGATCGCGGGCGGATTCGGCGTGATGATGGCGCAATATTTCGGTGCGAAGAACGAAGAGAACTTCAGGCGTTCGATCGCGACCTGCTATATATTGAGCGCCGCTTTTTCAGTGATCGTTACAGCCATCTCGGTTCCGGCGGCCCTCCCTCTTTTAAAGATCATGAATACGGGTGCCGATATTATCGAGGATGCCTATTCATACATAGTGACGATTTTTGCGGGAGTTACGGCGACTTTCGTTTATAATTTATCGGCGTCCATGCTGCGGGCGATCGGGGACAGCCGTTCTCCGCTCATATTCCTGATTCTCGCGTCGATCCTGAACATCGGGCTGGATTTTTTGTGTATTCTTGTATTTAAGATGGGGGTGATGGGCGCAGGAGTGGCGACGGTGTTATCGCAGCTGATCGCGGGGCTTCTCTGCCTTGTTTACGGGCTTAAAAAGTACGAGATCCTGCGTACGCGGCGGGAGCATTTTCGCTGGAACACGAATTTTTCATGGAAACACGTGAAAGTGGGGCTTCCGATGGCATTGCAGTTTTCGATCACGGCGATCGGCGTCATGGTGGTGCAGGCGGTTTTAAACGATTTAGGCACGATGACGGTGGCGGCATATACGGCGGCGTCGAAGATCGATACGATCGCACAGCAGCCGTTTCTCGCCATGGGCGCGGCGATGGCGACGTATTGCGCGCAGAATTACGGAGCGCATCAGTTTGACCGTATCCGCCGCGGTATGAACGTCGGACTTGTTCTGACGATAGCTTTCAGCGTATTCGGATTTGTGTTTGCCATCGCATTGAAAACTCCGCTTTTGCGTCTGTTTTCGGATGAATATGCAGCGATCGAAGATCAGGCGACTTTGTATCTTTTTATCAATACGGGAACGTATTTATTCCTGGGGCTGATTTATCTTTACAGAAACGGGATCCAGGGGATGGGGTTCTCGGCGGTTACCATGCTTTCGGGGCTGACGGAGCTGGTGATGCGGGTATTTGCGGCGTTTGTATTTGCAGGATTGTGGGGATATGTAGGCGTTTGTACGGCAAATCCTGCGGCGTGGTTCGGCGCGGACGTCATTCTGATAATTATTTATTGCATCCTTTATAAAAAGCGTATCCGTCCGCAGCTTCTTAAAGAGAAAGATGCCGCGGCGCAGGCTTCTTCCGCAACTTGACAGAAAGCACGTCAAATGTGTTTTTTATTGCCCGAAAGGCGGCGAAGAAAGTATATCATCAAAAGTTCAGAAATCAGCGGCGGGATCCGGCACCCACCGCTGATTTCTTTTGTTTCGATCTGTTTTTTCGTTGACAACGGCATAAATTAATTGTATAATTATTCTGATAAATGTATAAATATTCCAAACAAATGCGGGAAACGAGGAAAGCGGAGGGAGCATGGAAGTCATATTATACATAGGGATATTGCTGGCGTATTTTGCTGTGATGATTTGGATCGGGGTGCGCAACAGCCGCAGTTCGAAGTCGGTGCAGGGCTTTGTGTTGGGAGGAAGATCGGTAGGGCCGTGGCTGACGGCGTTTGCATACGGGACAAGCTATTTTTCGGCAGTGATATTTATCGGGTATGCGGGGCAGTTCGGTTGGAATTTCGGGATAGCGGCGACGTGGATCGGGATCGGAAACGCGATGATCGGGTCACTGCTGGCGTGGGCGGTTCTAGGCAGGCGGACGCGCGTCATGACGCAGCAACTGGATTCTGCGACGATGCCGGACTATTTTGGGAAGAGATTTTCGGACAAGCGGCTGAAGACAGCGGCTTCGGTGATCATTTTTATTTTTCTGATCCCGTACACGGCTTCCTTGTATAAGGGGTTGGGGAGCCTGTTTGCGATGGCGTTTTCGATACCGTACTGGGTATGCATACTGATCATGGCGGCGGTAACGGCGGTCTATGTGCTGATCGGGGGCTACATGGCGACGGTATGGAACGATTTTGTTCAGGGGATCATCATGCTGTTCGGGATCGTGGTGATCATAGCGGCGGTATTGGCGAGCCGAGGGGGGCTGACGCAGGCGATCATTGATCTTTCGCAGATCTCGCAGGGCGGGCAGCAGGGGGCGTATACGTCCTTTTTCGGGCCGG
>USSJ01000058.1 GCA_900557285.1 uncultured Clostridia bacterium
TGCACTTTATCCAGATACGCGTGCATTTCGGAAGAGGGGTCGGATTGCAGTTCAAAGGCGGAAGATTTTTTTTCGATCAGGTTGGTTTCTTCGACGTCGAGCCTGTAATAGTTTTCGTGTTCCGAATTCAGCATTTTGAAGAGGAAATTATCGCCGAACAGGTCGTTGAGTCTTTTCATTTTAGACTTTGTAATGTAAAAATCGCGGTGGCGGTAATCTTTGGTTTTCGGTTGAATGGAGTGGAAGTCTTCCGGACAGACGATGATCATGTCGCCTTCCTGTAACTGGCGCACGGAACCGCCGTTGATCGAGCT
Source organism: uncultured Clostridia bacterium (assembly GCA_900557285.1). Lineage (GTDB taxonomy): Bacteria > Bacillota > Clostridia > Christensenellales > Borkfalkiaceae > Borkfalkia. The sequence goes on from USSJ01000058.1 coordinate 315, forward strand.
GTTGGCGGTACCGCGGAGAATGATCGTCAGTTCGTAAAACGTATGCTTGTGAACGATGTTCGTATAGGAAAAGACGGACAATTTGGAAAAAGGTGTGGCTTTGATTTCGTTTTCGGTATAAATCAGCATAAAGGTGACTCCTTATATGCTGTTTATTTTAACATCCGAGCGTAAAAAAGTCAATAGAGGAATCATAAAAAACGGTGTTTTTAGAATAAAAAACGACTTGTTTTGAGAGTGTACAGCGCTTATGATAGAAATATAAAGAACTTTGTAAGAGGAGTCCGAGCAATGAAAAAATTGTTGAAAAGGAGTTTAGCGATCATGAGTTCTGCGGGATTGTTTCTGGCGGTGGCAGGCTGTGGCGGAAAGGGTGAAGAGTCGGAAAACAGGCCGATCACTGAGCCGAATCCGTATGATTTATTATCAATCGGGAATCTGCATATAGGGATGTGGGTAACTCCTCCGGCGGATCAGAGGACGCAAGAGACGTTTGATGTTATGGCGGAATGCGGGATTAATTTTGTCAACGGATTCGAGTATTATGAAAGCGATGAAAACGGAATACGGGAAGCGTTGACATTTGCGGAGAACAGCGGTCTGAAATTTTTGGTTGCGGATCGGCAGGTGACGGAAGCGATCAACGAATATGCGGTGACGCAGAATGCGCAGCTGATCGAAGATGCGATGTCGGCGATCGAAGCATATTATAATTATCCTGCATATGCAGGGCAGCTGCTGATCGACGAGCCGAACAGGAGCAAATTTGATACGGTCAACGCGTTTATTGAAGCGTACGAGCAGAACTATCCCGGAAAGCAGTGGCACGTGAATATGTTCCCGAGCTATGCGGAGGGAGGTGCGGGCGTACCGTATCTGCAATACGTGGACGATTGGATGAATTTGGTGCAGCCGAACTATTATTCTTACGATTCGTATCCCTTGCTGGTGCCGGATGAAAACAATCCGTTTACGCGTTACGAAATAGAGGATTATTATTACAATCTGGATGTGCTGAGGGCAAAGACGGCGGAGCGGAATATTCCGTTGTGGTCATTCATACAGACGTTGGGCATATCGGGAACGCCGGGGGTAGCGGACAAGCGGACGCCTTCGCGGGAGGATATACGCTGGCAGGTATTTACGAATCTTGCGTTCGGTGTAAAGGGAATACAATATTTTTGTTACTGGACACCTGGCGGCGGCACGGAATCTTTCACGGACGCCCTGATCACGGCGGACGGGAAGAAGACGGAGCGTTACGATTATGTAAAGACTCTGAACGCGGAAATTCTGCAATTCGGGTCTCATTTGCTGCAATGCGATTCCAAGGGCGTGATCCTGAACGTTGCGAAACCTACGGAAGAGAGGTATAAACTTTACGAGGAAAGCCTGACGTCTTACGGAAAGATATCCTCCGTCAGCGGCGATGATGCTTTGGTGGGGTGTTTCCATAATCCTTATACAGGGGAGGACAGTGTGCTTGTCGTACCCACGACCCCGCGCGACAGTGCGGCCGTATCGTTGGCGATGGACGGGGTGCAGGAAGTCAAGGCATATGTGAACGGTCAGGTAAGCACGATGAAAGTGGAAAACGGTACATTGACGTTGAATATTGCAAAAGGCGATGCCGTTTATATCATTTATGAATAGAGAGGTGAAAAAAATTGAGAAAATTTAGCAAGGTTTTGTGTGGACTGTTGAGTTTTGTATTTATGTTCGGGACATTGGCGGCGTGCAACCGTGGCGGGGACGAGGAACCGGTACGGAAGGATCAGACGCAGCTGACGATCGGCGTATTTGACGGCGGTCTCGGATCGGATTGGATTTACTCGATCAAAGAAGATTTTGAAGCAAAATACGCAGACGTATCCTTTGAATCCGGTAAAATGGGGGTTCAGCTGCGCGTATCGCCTTCGCGGTCTTTTACGCAGACGGGCATGGAATCGAACATAGACAGTTTCAAAGAAGAAGTGATATTTGCGGAAGGAGCCAATGCGCAGTATTTTGCTTCGAGGGGCAATTTTCTGGATATAACGGATGTCGTGACGCAGCCGTTGAATTATGATTTTGTGCGGCAGGAAACGATGTCTGACGGAGAAACGGTGACGATCGAATCCAAAATGTCCGAAACGCAGAAAGATTATTTTTCGTCGGTGGACGGCAAATATTATGCTTTGCCGACGGCAGAAACATTTTACTGCATCGTCTACGATATTGAATTGTTTGAAGAGAACAATTGGTTTTTCCGTCCGGACGGCAGTTTTGTGACGAGCAAGACGGATGAACGTTCGGGAGGGCCGGACGGCAAAGCGGAAACGACGTATGACAACGGTCTGCCTGCCACCTATGAACAGTTCTTTCAGCTTTGCGAAAAGATCGCGGAGCAGGACGGCAAATACATTCCCGTCATGTGGGGCGGAAACGTGCAGGAATACGTGAGCAGTTTTCTGATGGCTTTGGCGGCGGATTATTCCGGGGTAACGCAGACGGAACTGAATTACAATTACAACGGTACGATGACCGAATACATCAGTTCCTTTGATTCGCAGGGAAATCCGGTCATATCGACCGATTCCGTGACGATCACGGCGCAAAACGGATATGAGTTATACAAACAGCCGGGCCGTTATTATGCGTTGAAATTTTTGCAACAGCTGACATCCGACACGAGTTTTTACAATAATCTGACGGCGACGAGCGGTTCGTTTACGCATAAAGACGCGCAAGGGCAGTTTGTTATGGGGAAATATCGTTCAAGCATGCAGCGCGTAGCCATGTTGCTGGACGGAAATTGGTGGCAGAGCGAAGCGAAGAGCGTGTTCAACGATCTGGTGGCGGAAGAAGGCGACGGTGCATCGGCGCAGAACCGTCAGTTCGGCATCATGCCGCTTCCCAAAGCGACGGATACCACAGGCGACTATACGATTTTACAGAATACGGGCTACATCGGTTTCATTAACGGGAAAATCAGTGAGAGCAAAAAGGATCTTGCGAAGGCTTTCATGCAATATTGCTTTACGGACGCGGCATTGAAGGAATATACAAAGACGACCAATATCTGCCGTCCCGTGGAATATGATATGGGAGAGAGCTATAACGAGCTGAGTTCCTGGGGCAAAGCGATGGTAGACCTGCACGAAAACGCGAATTTTGCATTCCAGGATTCATCCAGCAAGATCATGCAGAATTACAGTACCGACCTTTGGTATTCGCCGAGATTGTGGCTTTCGACGGTGAACGGAAAGACGTACACCTATCCTTCCACGGCGATGATCAACGATAAGGTTACGGCGCAGGCGTATTTTGAAGGATTAAGCGCATATTGGACGGAAAGTGTCTGGAAGAACAAATTCCAGAATGTCTGAAACGGTTAAAAAAATGGACGTTGAAAAAATCAGGCGAGTGTTTGCGAAGCGGCGGACGAAAGATCTTATCTTTTATTCTCTTTTGCTTGCGCTGCCGCTTCTGCAATTTTGTATCTTTTACGTTGGGGTCAATCTGAACTCGCTGTTGCTTGCGTTTAAAACTTATCGGGAAAACGATCAGTATGCCTGGGCGGGTTGGACAAATTTTGCGAATCTGTTCGAGAGTTTTTCTCTGCTGACGGTATTTCGCGTGGCGCTTGTCAATTCTCTGAAACTGTTCTTTATCGGGACGCTTTCCGGATTGATCTGCGGTCTGCTCTTTTCTTATTATATTTATAAGAAAGCGCTGCTGAGAAACTTTTTTAAAATTTTATTGTTTTTGCCCAGTATCATACCGAGCATTGCGCTGGTTTTGATGTTCAAGCAGATCGCGGACGGTGCGATCCCCGCATTGCTTGCGGAGATGGGAATCACGGCGCGCGGGCTTTTGGCAAATCCGGATACCACGTTCGGAACGATCATATTCTACAATGTCTGGGTAGGATTCGGCGTGTCGATCCTGTTGTATGTAGGGGCGATGGAAAAAATACCGGAGGGCGTCGTGGAAGCGGCGGAGCTGGACGGTACGGGATATTTTCAGGAATTTATTTTCATAACCATTCCGCTGGTCTGGGATACGATGTCAACGTTTATTATTGTGGCGGTAGGCGGGATCTTTGTAAACCAGGCGAATATTTATGCTTTTTATTCGGACGCGGCGGAAGAATACGTGGTAACGATCGGGTATTATCTTTACAAAGAGACGGTCAAGACGGGTGCGGCGGCAGATTATCCTGTATTATCGGCATTCGGGATTCTTTTGTCGGTTATAACGATACCGCTCGTTTATGCGGTGAAATTCGTGCTCGGAAAGATCGGCCCGGCGACGGAAGAAAGGAGGCGTACTTTTGAAAGACAGAAGTAAGATCAAGGGCGGGTTCAATGTTGTCACGGCTCTGGTGTTCGCGCTTTTGATCGTATATGCACTGACATTGTTTGTGCCGGCATTCTGGGCATTTTTTACCGCTTTCAAAGGAAATCTCGATTATCTGGAAAACCAGTTGAGTTTTCCGAAAATCTGGCACTTTGAAAATCTGATGACGGCGCTGGATTACTTTTATGTACCGATCAATACGGGATCGAATATCGTGACATATTATATCGAAAGCATGCTGCTTTTTTCAATTCTGTATTCGGTAGGCAGTGCGTTTTTCGCGGCGCTGGCGACCTGCATCGTGGCGTATGCGACGGCGCGGTTTGATTTTCGGTTCAATAAAGTGATTTACGGCATAGTGGTCGTCACAATGACGCTTCCCATCGTAGGCAATCTGCCTTCGGAACTGCAATTTCTTAAAACGCTCGGATTGTACGATACAATTTGGGGAATGTGGATCTGCAAAGCAAATTTTCTGGGGTTGTACTATTTGATTTTTTATGCGGCGTTCCGTTCGATCCCGAAAGATTTTACGGAAGCTGCCTACATTGACGGGGCTTCGAATCTCAGGGTGTTGGTATCCATTGCATTTCCGCTTGTGGCGAGTACCTTCATGACGGTCATGCTGATCCGTTTTGTCGAATTCTGGAACGATTATACGGTAACGCTGACGTATATGCCGTCTATTCCCACACTGGCATACGGACTGTATGCTTACAGTTTTTCGACCGTGCCTGAAATCAGCAATACACCCATGCGTTTGGCGGGCTGTTTTATACTGATCATTCCTGTATTGGCGGTATTTATTGCCGGGCACAAGAGATTGATGGGAAATATTTCTATGGGCGGAATCAAAGAATAAATTATAAAAAGCAAGGAGGAATTTATGAAAAAGTCAGGTGTTGTTACGGTAGTTTCTCTGGTGTTGGCACTGGCATTGCTGTGCGGAATGCTTGTCGCCTGCAACAGTGAAAAAGCGTTTCAGTTAAACGAAACGCAGGTGGAGATGGAGCAGTATGAAGAATATACTTTGACTGCAAACAAAGAAGGCGAGATCGTCTGGGAGTCTTCCGATCCGAGGACGGTACGGGTGGAAGACGGGAAGCTGACATCCCTGAAGCTGGGCAATGCAACGATAACGGCTACATTGGGAGAGGAAACGGCGACCTGTGAGGTGACGGTCAAGGTATCGAGCAAGGGCCGCGCGATCACGGTGGACCAGGAAGAAGTGACGGTAGCGATCGGAGGAACGCAGAAAATCAATGCGCAGCTGAAAGAAAACGGTACGCCGATCACGACGGCGCAGCTGGTGTGGACTTCGGACAATCCTTCCGCGGTGAGCGTAGACGGCAGCGGCACGCTGACGGGTGTGGCGAGCGGTTCGGCGACGATCACGATTTCGACGACATACAAGGGGCAGGCTCTTTCCAAAGAAGTGAAGGCGACCTGTATCGATGACAGACATGAAGCCGTGGAGTTTGGTTTTGCAAGTGCGGACGGTACGCTGAAAGCGTATGAAGGGGATGTGACCGCCCTGGGATTTGCTGCGGGAACGCAAGTTACGGAATGGGAAAGCGCGACGCAAGACGGTTCTGCGATCTGGATCACAAAAGAGGATGCGGAGAGCTATGACAGGCTGGTTCTGGATATCGTCCTGACGGAAGGCAATGAAAGAAATATTACGGTAAACAATGCGGGCGCGGCGACCACGGGTTGCGGCGGTGTGATCGGAACGTACGTGAGATCGGTGCTGTATCACAATGCAGACGATTGCCACACAGATCGAACCGAATACGGTTTATACGATGGTGGTGGATCTGCGCAAGGGCGGACAGGATGTTGCGGACAGCAAGATCATGCTGGACATTCCGATGACGGCATATGTTGCGAACGGTGAGCTGTGTTCTAATGAATATTATCTGAGCCAGTATGCGCATCAGGTTCCCGCGGAGCCGATAACGGCAGGTCTGTATATTGCGAAGCTGGAAGTAGACCCTGCCGGCACGCCGTACGATGAATTGGGCGGAAAAGAAACGGAAGGCGATTATGCAGGTATGTATAAAGTCGCGTGCATGTCGGATATATGGGGCGGAAGGCTCGGAGTTGCGAATTCTGACATGCTCGGTTACCAGGGACAGGCCGCACTGCATGTCAAATACCGTGAATATGATTATTACGGCTTTGATATGGTGTTCAACGGATCTGTGCCGGATCTGACCATCTGGACGGGCGGATACGCTCTCTTTATCAGGGCGTCGGGCGTGTCGGCGGAAGGCGGAAACGATGTGAAGCCGGACGACATTTACATCTATGACGATCAGGGTGTGAACGTGGTCGGACAGGCGCTGGAGGCAGGCAAGCGTTATACTTTCAAGATCCGTATTCAGAAAGACGATACGGACAATGCATCTTTCGGTATAGGCGTTCCCGGAACGGAAGACAATTATTTCTATATCGGTCTGCCTTATTTCTTAAAGAATAACTGACAAACGGCAGCAGGCGATCTGTAACGATTTCAGACCGCCTGCAGAGAGAAAAAAATAAAAGCCGCAACCCGAAGGTGATATGCACCCCAAAAGTCGGATGCTTTTGGAGAGTCATATCGGCTTTGCAGGGTTGCGGCTTTTTCCGTATCGGGGCGCATATTTTTTTGCGCCCCGAAAGTATGTTTTCGTATCGTATATCCGAAAATTCTCAAAAAGGCGGCGGCACATTTCCGCAAGATACTGTGACGGGAGTACAGGCGTTTTCGTTGATTTGACCGTGAAAGATGT
>USSJ01000059.1 GCA_900557285.1 uncultured Clostridia bacterium
TTTTGCAGACGGCATCACGGGAAGAGGAAGCCCTTTGCCCTCGCGTATCTGCACGCTGCAGGTTTTGAAACATCAAATCAGCGGCGTATTGTCGGAGCCTGAAAATATACTGGAAGTTTGGGCAGTCTTTACGGAATCGGCGGCTGAGAGTTCTTACGACTGGAAATGGAACGAACTCAGATTAAAACGAAACGGCTCTGAGTTTTGCGGTTTGCTTTCGGGTGACGTGCGGCATGTCTACATTCTGGTCAAGGATAAGAACTCCAATCTTCTCAGCAGCCGACTTTATGATCTTTGCGATCAGACGGATCAGGAAAAGATGTCATGAACGAAGCGGCCAGAGAGAAATTTCAAAATTTAAAAGAATGATTGCAAAAAAAGGAAAACCGTGATAAAATAAAAAGGGGACAGGAGACGAAATGAAATTAATGGGCGGAAAACAAAGCTTGTTGCGGAGTATGAACCGTGAACTTATATTGAGCGTTTTGAGTAAACAGAGTATGTCCAACAGCGACCTTGCCAAAACGATCAAGTTGAGCAATACGGGGGTCGTTACGATCATTGACGAGATGGTACAGGAAGGTCTGTTGAATAAAACAGATGCAGAAAATACCTCCATCGGAAGACGACCTATCCTGTTGAGCATCAATCCGGGTTACGGAATGGTCATGGTAGTCATGTTTGCACAGTTTGTCGAAGTAAATTTGTACTCCCTGAACCGCGACGTTCTCTATAAGTACAAAGAGCCTGTGACGGGCAGGTATTCCGACGAAGATCTTCAAAATCTGCTGGAAAAAATGTATTTGGTCGTAAGGAATCAATTCCCCGAACACAGATTGATATGTATTTGTATATCGGCACCGGGCAAAGTCAATAAACATACCGGGGAAATTATCTACGCTCCGTTTTTTAAAACATATCACGGAATTAATTTGAAAGAATTATTTTTTGAAAAGTTCAATGTTCCCGTGTTTGTCAAAAATGATATACGTTTTGCTCTTTTGGCGGAAAAAAGTGACGGGGAATATAAGGACCTCATTAACGATACGTTTTATATTCAGTTGGGAGAAGGTATTGGCGGCGCCATGTTTCTGGACGGGAAATTATACGAAGGCAGAAGCGGGCTGAACGGTGAACTCGGTTTGTTTTTGGTGGATTGTCTGCATCAGTCGTTCCCTTTGGACATGGTTGAACAGAAGAAATATCTTCATCAGGTATGTTCTCTGTATCACATTCTGGAAATAATACGGAATGAAATAAAAAACGGTGCCGAATGCTGTATAAGTAAACCGCCCGAAGAGATCACGATCAAAGATGTGGCGGAAGCTTATGAAAACGGTGATTTTTTGTGCAGCGAGGTGGTCAACAGTACGGCAAGGGTTGCCGCGAATGTCCTTAAGAGCTTGTTCGAGATACTGGATTTTGATCTGATCCTCGTTTCAAGAACTACGCTTCCGTTTGGCGAAAAGTATTTGCAGGCTTTGTCTTCATACGTCAATGCGGATAATAACAATGTATATATTAAGGTATGTTTTGCGTCTTTCGGACGGGAAGGCGCGGAGATCGGTGCGAAAAATTACGCCATAGAACAGGCGATCAAAATCGTAGCAAAAACCTGATCGGAAAGACAGAGGGGGCTTATGAAAAAAATAACTCTTGCGGGGACATCGCTGGTGGACCTGATCAAGCGCATCGACCGATATCCGCAGAAAGGTATGCTTTGCGCGATCGGCTTAGTGTCGCAGTCGGTGGGCGGGTGTGTACCGAACACGGGAATTACTCTGAAAACCCTTGCTCCGGACAAGATCGAGGTAAACGCGATTGCCCGGATCGGAGCCGATGAAAACGGCAATTATATACGCTGTATACTGGAAAAACACGGGATCGATGCGAGGGAACTGCGCGTCGATCCCGATCTGCCGACATCTTTTACCGATGTCATGACGGTTCCCGACGGAGAAAGAACTTTTTTTAGTGCCGAGGGCGCAAATGCAGCTTTTTCGGAAACGGATATAGAGATCGGGTCGCTTGATTGTTCAATTTTTCACCTGGGGTATCTGCTCTTATTAAAGACTTTGGATGAACCGGATGCCGAATATGGTACAAAAGCAGCCAGACTTCTGGCAAAAATACAGAAAAGAGGCATTAAAACGTCGATCGATGTAGTGAGCAGAGATCGGGAAAAATTCAGAAAGACTGTCAGGCCAGCATTGCGTTACAGTGATTATGCTGTGGTCAACGAGATCGAGGCCGAGTACATAACGGGGGTGCCTTTGCGAAAGGGGGACGAGCTTATCCGTGAAAATCTGCATGAAGCTTGTGAAAAAATGATGCAGGCAGGGGTACGGGAGAGAGTTGTTATCCATTGTCCCGAATTAGGGTGTTCTCTTTCCGGAAACGGAAAATTTGTCGTTGTACCGTCACTGGAACTCCCGAAGGATTTTATAGCGGGGGCAGTCGGCGCAGGGGATGCGTTTTGTGCCGGAATGCTCTATTCGTTTTTGTTTGATTTGTCAGAAGAAGAAAGTTTGCGGCTTGCGTCCTGTGTGGCGGCATGCAATCTCCATGCGGCGGATTCTATCAACGGAGCGCGGTCTTTGGAAGAAACATGGAAAATGGAAGCAGTTTTCAGACGTAAATCATAGGTGGAAAAAGATGAAAAAAAATGATTATTTACAACAGGCAAGATTAACGGAACAAACTTTTCGCGAAGCGGGCATCGTGCTTACGGATCGTGAAAAACAAAACATCGAAGTTGCGGATTTCGGTCTTGGCATGGTCGATAAAGTAGGGTTGCAGCTTCTGACTTATGTCAATACGGAAAGAGTCTGCGCAAAAGAGATGGTATTATTTCCCTTTCAGACCTGCCCCGAACATCGCCATGTGAGCGGCACGGAAAACGGCATGGCGTATGACGGCAAGGAAGAAACATTTCGTGTTCGAAAGGGCGTTTGCTATTTGTATGTGCAGGGCGAAGGGGATCGCGATAAGATACACGGAGTTCTGCCTCCGACTGACGTCACGGTTTTTCATGAGATCATTCTCAGGGCAGGCGAACAGTATACCATTTATCCCAATACGTTGCATTGGTTTCAGGCTGGGCCGGATGGCGCGATTATCAGCGAGTTTTCCACAAAAAGCCGGGACGAAAGTGATATTTTTACGGATAAACGCATTCAGCGTATTCCGACCATAGAAGAATAGGAGTTTCAAATGCTGGTAGGATTAAAAGAAATTTTAGATATCGCACAACAGGATAAATGTGCGGTCGGAATGTTCAATGCTACGGGTTTTGACAGCCTGCAGGCAGTGGTCTGCGCCGCAGAGGAGCTGAATCAGCCTGTGATCTTGGCGCATGCGGAAGTGCATAATGTTTACAATGATATTTCTTATGTCGGCCCAGCCATGCTTGCCGCGGCAAAAAATGCAAGAGTGCCTGTGTGTGTGCATTTGGATCATGGTACTTCTTTGGAAATGGTGTATCGCGCTTTGCGGATCGGTTTCACGTCTGTAATGATCGATACTTCGGAATTGCCGTATGAAGAAAACCTTCGGATAACAAAAGAGGTGACAGTGATCGCACATGCTATGGGTGTGGGCGTGGAAGCCGAGCTGGGAAGAATGGTAACAGGCGAAACGGGTGAAAAACAGATCGAGACGGAGGATCCTGCGGATTTTTATACCAGAGCGGATGAGGCACAAAAGTTTGCGGAAGCGACGGGGATCGACGCATTGGCGATCGCGTTCGGAACGAGTCACGGTTTTTATAAGGCGCAGCCCAAGCTGGATTTTGACGTGATTAAAAATTGTGCGGCTGCCACGGGCCTGCCGCTCGTCATGCATGGGGGCAGCGGCGTGGATGAAGCCGGATTCCGTCAAGCCATTGCCTGCGGGATACGGAAGATCAATTATTATTCCTATATGTCTAAAGCGGGATATGAGGCGGCGGCAAAGGAAATTGCTTTGGGCAAAACAAAATATTTGCACGATGTCGAATATGCCGCCATGCAGGCGATGAAAGAGGACGTAAAAAAAGCGATCCGTATTTTTTCAAACCGTTGAAAAAATGATGTTTATCGGATCCTGAAGATTCAGAATAATTATACGGAACAAAGGAATCGTCCGGATTTTCGGATGGTTCCTTTCAGTGTGGGGCAAAAGGTGTGTGAAACTTAGTGACAGATCCGGCCGTGAAGCAGATTGCTTTCACGGCCGGACTTTTTCTGGACCTTCGCGAAGGGCGGATATGGATAAAGAATTTTTCAAAAGAAGTAAAATTTAAATACTTGTCGGGAGTTGCTATTTCATATTGAGATATGATAGAATATTGCTAATAAAAAAGGGGAACGGAACATGGAAAAGGCAGATATTTTTCAGAAAAGCAATTGGATATGGCTTGAAAAGAGCAGAGTGAATCAATATGCCGATTTTATTGTGAAATTTGCGGCGGAGAAAGAAAACGGGATTGTGTTGCGTATCAGTGCGGATACGAATTATGTGGTTTATATGAACGGCAGATATGTATACAGCGGGCAATATCCCGATTATCCGCATTATAAAATTTACGACGAACTGGATCTGGAGGAGTATTGTCATGCGGGAGAGAACCGTATGGCGATTTTATGTTATTACGCGGGGGAAGACAGCAGTACATATTACAAGGCGCAGGCCGGATTGATTTTTGAGATCGTAAAAGACGGTAAGGTTCTTGCGAAAAGCGGGGAAGAGACTTTATCGAGAGAAGACAAGGGGTATCGCAGCGGCGAGGTGGAAAATATTACGCCGCAATTGGGGCGCACATATTATTATGATGCCGTGTCGGACGATGCCTGGAAAGAGAAAGACGTTGCGGGATTTTTGCAAAGTACGGTTGTGGATAAGAAATGTCGGATGTTTGTCAGGCCGATCCGCCGATTGCGGCTGAATGAAGGTGCGGCAGCGATGATCGATTCGCAGGGAGAGTATAAAAAGGGGAACGGAGGCAAGACGGCTGCAGAGAATATAGAGAGTGCATTTTTGCGTTTCAAGGATTGGGGAGGAAAGAAGCGTTTGCCGGATCGTGACGGCGCTGTATTGAAGACGGATGAGGACGGCGTATATTTTATAGTAGATATGGGGGAAGAAACGGCGGGGTATGCAATACTGGATCTGGAAGTTCCTTACGATGCGGATGTTTGGGTCGGATTCGGGGAACATTTGCAGGATATGAGAGTGCGGACAAGGATCGGCATGCGGAATTTTGCATTCGGTTACAGGGCAAAAAGGGGCAGGAACAGCTTTTGCGGCGTTCTTCGTCGGATCGGGTGTCGGTATTTGCAGATACATATCGAAGCTCCGTGGGCGAAATTGTACGATTGCAGGATATTCTGTACGGATTATCCTGCGGAAGAGGTTCCCGTTCGGATCGGGGACGGATTGCGTCGGAAAATTTATGAAAACGGCGTGCGAACATTAAAGAGATGTATGCACGAACATTATGAAGATTGTCCCTGGAGAGAGCAGGCGCTCTATGCAATGGACAGCCGCAATCAGATGTTGTTCGGGTCGTATGTGTTTCAAAACAATGAGGATTACGTAAAGGCAAATTTGCGGCTGATGTCGAAAGGGCTGCGGGAAGACGGCCTTTTGGAATTATGTTTCCCTGCGCGGGTAGGGATAACCATCCCCTCATTCAGTTGTTATTTTATCCTGGCGCTGGCAGAATATTTTGAGAGAACGGGAGATCTTGAATTTATAAAAGAAGTGTATCCGATCGCAAAAAAAATTTTGGATACATTTGCGGCGCGGGTGGACGGTACTGGTCTGATCGCGGTTTTTCAAGGACAAGAGTACTGGAATTTTTATGAATGGAGAACGGGTCTGGACGGACAAGATGTTTGCGATGACAGTGATCGGTTTGAACGATATGACAGCTGCCTGAATTTATTGTATTTGTGCGCATTGGAAAAATACATGTACCTGCAGCGGGTTTTGGATAAAGAAGGTTTGGCGATCTCCGAAAAAAAATACGAACAGATGAAGGAGGCCGTTGTAAAAAACTTTTATGATGCTGAGGCGGGATTTTTTTGTACGTCCGTCAAGGGCGGAAAAAGGATCGGCGCGGCGATGCTGCCGCAGGCGTTGGCCGTAGTGACCGAATGCTGTCCGGAAAGAGCGGGTGACCTTTGCCGTAAACTGAAAAACGGAGAAGGATTGGTTCCCGTTACGCTTTCCAATCGGCTCTGGCTGTACGAAGCATTGCTGAAGTATTCGGAAAATGAACTGGATTTTGTGTTACGGGATCTGGAATGCGTGTACGGAAACATGGTCACTTGCGGAGATACGACCCTCTATGAAACGGAAGATGGTGCGGAAGATTTCGGCCGCGCAGGCAGTTTGTGCCACGGATGGTCTGCGGTTGCCTGTTATATTTACAGGAAGTACGAGAAAAATATCAGAGAATCGGTTTGAAAAAATCGCTGAAAGGAATTGCGGCACGGATAAATTATTTTTTTGGACAGGAAGACATTGACCCAAAAAAAGCGTTTTCCTGCCCGTGGCTGTTCGATCCGGACATTCTGTCTTTTTATAAATCAATCGACAGTTGCATAGAAAATTTGTATAGAAAAAAACGGCCGTATTCGGCCGTTTTTTGTTTGTATAAAATTTATTCTGCGGATTGTGCGGGATATTCGGGTGAATCTGTGCCGCAGGGATCTGCCTCTTCTTTGTTACGTAGTAAAGAGCAATTCACGATTGACATGACAAGTGCGAAGATCGAAAAAATGAGAGCACATATAGGCGAAGCGCCCAACGTTGCGGCTCCTGCAAAGTTTTGCGAGCAGAGGATGATGCACATGATCAGATATGCGATGGACACTCCCGCAGAAACGGCGGAAAACACACACGACAAGGTGCGCGGACGCGCCGAGTTTTTATGGAGGATCCCTTTGGCAAAGGCGATCAGTGCTACGGTCCCGGCGGCAAATATCAGTACGAACAGTGCAAAAATAATAGCAGAGTTGGTCAGCATCCCGGACATGGCTTCCACGGTGGCTGAGTCTTCCATCGTGCCCATTGCGGCGAGGATCCCGATGAAAAGCAGCGGTGCGGATGTGTTTCCGGATAAGGCACTGTCGGTCGCCCTTGTGTTGACGGAGAGAATGTCAGCGGAAAGTGTGGCGAGCAGCAGAAAGACAAGCAGTAATCCCACAGCGTTCAGAACATAATTGAGAAGGTTTTGTTTTTGTGTTTTTGCGTTGAGGATGATGTGCAGTACTGCCGCGGTTGCAAGCGCAACGGAAACGAGTACTATGTTTACGATCGTTGCGGC
>USSJ01000060.1 GCA_900557285.1 uncultured Clostridia bacterium
CGCGCCCCGTAAAAATTGTTTTTTCTGTCCGCCCCGAAAAAGCGATGAGCGGACGCATTTCACGTTTTGCAATTTGCCGAGAAGCAAATTTTTGGCGCAAAAACCGCCTTTCGTCGCAAAAAAGTACCGCAGGTTTTTGTCGGGCAAACCGCCGTTCGCCCCCAAAATGGGCCGAACGGGCGCTTTTCGCCTTTTAAATTTGCAGGGCGGCAAGAAGTCAGAGAAGCCCGACGGTGAGGATGACCTGGGCAAAGACGATGGCGACGACGGAGATGAGTTTGATGAGGATATTGATGGAAGGGCCGGAAGTGTCCTTAAACGGATCGCCGACGGTATCGCCGATGACGGCGGCCTTATGGGCGGGGCTGCCTTTTCCGCCGAAGTTGCCGTCCTCGATGTATTTTTTTGCGTTATCCCAGGCGCCGCCGCTGTTGCTCATGAAGACGGCGAGCAGAAATCCCGTGACGGATGAACCGAGCAGGAGTCCCATAACGCCGTTTGCGCCGAGGAAAAGGCCTGCGACGAGGGGAGAGAGTACGGCGATGACGGCGGGGAGGATCATTTGTTTTTGAGCGGATTTGGTACAGATGGTGACGCAATTTTTGTAATCGGGTTCGCTTGTGCCGAGGAGGATGCCCTTATTGCGGGCGAATTGTGCGCGCACTTCGAGAACGACGCGCTGCGCACTTTTTCCGACGGCGGACATAGTGAGCGCGGAGAAGAGGAAGGGGAGCATGGCGCCGACGAACACGCCGATGAGAACGACGGGGTTGGTAATATTAAGAGCGAATTGAAAATCGAGGCCGTTTTCTTTGACGAGGGATTGAATCTGCACATAGAAAGAAGAGAGGAGGGCGAGGGCGGTGAGCATGGCGGAGCCGATGGCGAAGCCTTTGCCCGTGGCGGCGGTGGTATTGCCGAGGGAATCGAGGGCGTCGGTGCGGCGGCGGACGGTTTCGTCCATGCCGGACATTTGCGCGATGCCGCCTGCGTTATCGGCGACGGGTCCGTAGGCGTCGGTGGAGAGGGTGATGCCTAAAGTGGAGAGCATACCGACGGCGGCGATGCCGATGCCGAACATACCGAATTCGTCCCCGCCGAGGGCGTAATAGGAGCCGAGCACGGCAGCCGCGATGATGAGGACGGGTGCGAGTGTGGAGAGCATGCCGAGGGCAGTCCCGTTGATGATGACGGGGCCGGTGCCGCTCTGGGCGGAATCGGCAAGTTTTTTGGTAGGCGGGTAGGAAGCGCTTGTGAAGAATTCGGTAAAGATACCGATGAGCACGCCTGCGGCGAGGCCGATGAGGACGGGGATGATGACGATGGGATAGCCGACGGCCCAGAGGAAGAGGGCGGAAGCGGCGGCGGTGGCGGCGGCGGCGAACCAAGTGCCTGCGCGGAGGGCGCGCAGGAGCTGTTTCTGCCCTGCACTTTCTTTGGTGCGCACGAAGAAAGTACCGATGACGGAGAACACGATCCCGATGGCGGCGATGCCGAGGGGGATGAGTGCGCCGAAAAATTCGAGGCCTGCGGCGACGCCGAGGGCCATGGAGGAGAGAAGGGAACCGACGTACGATTCATAGAGATCGGCGCCCATGCCTGCGACGTCTCCGACGTTGTCGCCGACGTTATCGGCGATGACGGCGGGATTGCGGCAATCGTCCTCGGGGATATTTTCCTCGACTTTTCCGACGAGGTCGGCGCCGACGTCGGCGGCTTTTGTGAAGATCCCGCCCCCGACGCGGGCGAAGAGGGCCATACAGGAAGCGCCCATGCCGAAGGTGATCATGTTTGTGGAGATGAAGGCGGCTTCTGTGAGGGCGGAGCCGCTGACCGAATAGAAGCCTTTGAGGATGAAATACCATAGGGAGAGATCGCAAAGGCCGAGGCCTACGACGACGAGCCCCATGACGCTGCCTGCGGAGAACGCGGCGCGGAGGCCTTTATTGAGGCTGACTTGCGCGGCGGTGGCGGTGCGGGCGTTGGCGGCGGTGGCGATTTTCATGCCGAGAAAGCCGGAAAGGCCGGAGAAGAAGCCGCCGGTGAGGAAGGCGAAGGGCATGAACGGCCCTACGAACCCGACGAGGGCGAGGATGCCCAAGAGTACAAAAACGCAAGCAAAAAAGACGGCAACCACGAGGTATTGCCGTTTCAAAAAGGCGTTGGCGCCTTTGCGTATGATCGCGGCGATGCCTTTTGCCTGTTGGCCTTCGGGCATTTTGAGAACTTTCCGTGCAAAAACGAGCGCGAAAAGCAGCGCCAGGATGGCGGCGCCGGGAGCGATCAGGATCGCATATTCCATTGTTTCCCCCTTCAAAGCGGGCAAATTTTTCGCAGACGAAAAATTTTGCGCTTTTTTTAATAATAACATGAAAAGATCGTCAGGTCAAGACCTGATCAAAAATTTACGGAGAGCGGTTTTTTTTGAAAACGGCTAAAATTTTCGGAATTCTCTTGTAAAATGAAGTCGTATACGGTATAATGGGAAAAAACAGCGGGCAAGGAAAAGGCGGAATGGTTCTGGATACGATATTCACGGTACTGAAATACATCCTGACGGCGATAACGGTACTGACATTATACAAATTTTTCTACATGGTGATCGGATTTTTCTGGAAGGCGCGGAAGTTTGCGGAAACGGAAAAGCGGCACAAGTTTGCGGTGGTGATCTGTGCGCGGAACGAAGAGAAGGTGATCGGGAATTTATTGGACAGCATACATGCGCAGAATTATCCGAAGGAGCTTGTGACGGTATTTGTGATTGCGGACAACTGTGACGATGAAACGGCGAAGATCTGTCGGGAGAAGGGCGCGATCGTGTATGAGCGGCATGATCCGAAGCATGCGCGCAAGGGCTGGGCGTTGGAATACGGATTCAAGAATATTCTGCGCGATTACGGAGCGGACTATGCGGACGGATTTTTTATTTTCGATGCCGACAATCTTCTTCATCCTGATTATATGCAGGAGATGAACAAAGCGTTCGCGACGGATGAATTTGACGTGATTTGCGGGTACCGTAACACGAAAAATTTTGCGACAAATCTGATTTCGTCGGGGTACGGGATCCATTTTTACAGGAGTTCGTTTTCGTATCACAGGCCGCGGCAGGTATTGCACACGTCGACGCACATAGCGGGAACGGGGTATCTGGTGAAGAGCAAGTGGCTGGCGGAAGGCTGGCACTGGACGTGTCTTACGGAAGACACGCAATTCACGTACGAAGTGATATCGCGGGGCGGCAGGATCGGGTATTGTGAAGACGCGGAATTTTACGATGAACAGCCGACGCGGTTCAAGACGGTGCTGAAACAGCGGATCCGCTGGGCGAAAGGGCGGCTGTATGCGTTTTTTGCGTACGGGTACAAGCTGATCGCGGGCATATTCCGCAAAAAGACGAACAAGTGGGCGTGTTACGACATGATCTTTTACGGATTCCCGTACGGATTGTGTTCGGGGCTTCTTGCGATCGCGACGTTTCTGGCGTCGTTTATCGGAGTGGCGGCTGCGAGCGGCTGGCAGGGGATCGTAGAGGAATATGTGACGCTGTCGGTGCTAAAATCTCTCGGGGTGGCGCTGGGATTGTACTGGCTGCAGGGAGTTCTGACCGCATTTTTTGTGGCCTTGCGCGAACGGAAAAAGATCCATTGCCCGAAGCCGAAACTCGTGTTTTACGTACTGTTTTTCCCGTGGTTCGATCTGGTGGACGTGCCGCTGTCGATCGCGTCGCTGTTCATGCACGTGACCTGGCGGAAGATCGAACACGACGATACCACTAAGGTGCAGGACATCGTGGGCGAATTTCCCGCCGCGGGATCGCAAAACGGTACCCCCGCGCAAACAGAAAATGCGGAACTTTTGCCGAATCCAAACGAGAACGCGGACGGCGAACCTTTGCCGAAGCCGAGCGAGAACGCGGACGGCGAACCTTTGCCGAATCCGAACGAAGAAGCGGGGCGCCGATAAAAAATAACAAAGAAAACGGGGAAAAAGCCGCCTTTTTGGAGAAAGGGCGGCTTTTTGCGCGGATTTACGGGGAAAAAAGGGATGTCGGAACGTTTTGAAAACGGTGCGGGATATGGTATAATAGAGCGGAAAACGGAGCCGCCGCGGAGAGAGAGGAACAACGGCGGAAGAAAGGGAGCGACGAAGGGAAACTTATGCAGTTACAGAAATTGGAAAGGAAAGATATCGGGCGGCTGTTGCCGTATTTTCGGAATCAGGGGACGCACATATCCAATTATTCGGCGGGGAGTCTGTTCATGTGGAACAAGTATTTGTCGACATTGTACGCGGAAGAAGAGGGATGTCTGGTACTGTGTGACAGGTATGTGGGGAACCGCTATTTTTACTGGCCGCTGTCGAAGGACGGGGATGCGGAGGCGGAAGAGCGGGTCGCGGAGAAGATCGAGAAATTTTGTCGGGAGAATTATATACGGTTGCATTTTACGGCGGTGCCGCGGGAGCGGTTAAGCGGGCTGGTGTTGCGGTACGGGTCGGAAGTGCACGTATCGGACATCCGCAAGTGGCGGGATTATCTGTACAATGCGCAGGATTTTATACAATATCCGGGCGGGAAATACAGCGGGCAGCGGAACCATGTAAACAAGTTCAAAAAGAACAATCCGGATTATACGTTTGCGCGGTACACGGCGGCGGACAGGGAGGAGACGGAAGCGTTTTTGCGGGAGATCGCGAAGGTACAGACGGAGAAAGACGAGACGTTGGCGGCGGAGGAGATGCGCGGGGTCTTTGAAATTCTGCCGAAGATGGAAGAGCTGGGACTGTTCGGCGGAATTTTGCGGGCGGGCGGAGAGATCGTGGCGTTTTCGGTGGGGGAATATTGCGGAGATATGCTTGTGGTGCATATTGAAAAGGCGAAGCGGGGCGTAGCGGGCGCGTACCCGACGGTGGCGCAGCTGTTTGCGAAGGAGTATTGCAACGAGCAAACGAAATATATCAATCGGGAAGACGATTCGGGGGATGCGGGACTGCGCAAGTCGAAATTGCAGTATTTGCCGGTGCAGGTGGTGGACAAATACAATCTGGCGGTACGTCGCACGTTTGACGCGGTGTCGGACTATCCGCAGATAAAGACATTGCGGCTGGAGCTGAAGGGGATCGCGGACGAAGACGCGGCGGACTTTGCGCGGCTTGCGCGGGACGTAGAGCTGAACCGTTACTGGGGGTATGACTGGCGTGAGAACGCGACGGAAGATGATCCCGCGGACGACTGGTTTTTGCAGGACGTACGCAAAGATTTCAAGCAAAAGAACGAGTTGCCGCTGGGAATTTATTTTGAAGGGAAGCTGGCAGGCGAAGTCGTACTGCACAATTTCGGGTATCAGTCGGAAGCGGAGATCGGGATGCGGATTTTGCCCGAATGGCAGGGCAGGGGCTTTGCGCGCGAATCGCTGATTTCGATGATGGAATACGGATTCATGAAGCTGAGCCTGGAAAAAATCGAAGCCAAGTGCTATAAAGAGAATACCGTATCGGCGTATACGCTGAAGGCGGCGGGGATGCGCCCGTGCGGGGAAGACGAAACCTATTATTATTTTTATAAAACGCCGTCCATGTAAATGTAAATATTTTGTAAAAAATATGGCAAAACGGATTGATTTGAATTGCATTTCGGCAGGGAAAGTGATAAAATAAGCACGAAAAAAACCGCAAGACAGCCGCGGCTGTCTTTTTTGCTTGCGCAAAAAAGAACAGGATTATCGGCAAAAGAGCGGGAAAAACAAAAAAGGAGAGTAAAAGTATGGCAAAGAAGTTGAGAAGAGCATTTACGATCGTGGAACTTGTGATCGTGATTGCGGTGATCGCGATTCTGGCGGCGGTACTGATCCCGACGTTTACATCGCTGATCGATCGTGCAAATTTGTCCGCAGATCAGCAGGCTGTTCAGCAAATGAACACCATACTGACGGCGGAAGGCGTGGAGAACAAACCACAGAATGTGGAGGAAGCGAAGAAGATTCTTCAGAATGCGGGGTACAATGTCGATTCCTATGTTCCGATGAGCGCGGATAAAATTTTCTATTATGATCTTTCTGAAAACAAGGTTTTGATTTACGATCAGAAAGAGCAGCAGGTTATTTATCCGCAAGAGCTTGTGGACAAGTATACCGAATATACGGACGGCAGGCTGTCTTTGGATTGGTATATGCTGAATGACAAGACATACCAGCAAGTAACGATTGAAGACCTTAATGCAACGACGATCAGCGAAGCGGTTGCGGCAACGAATGCTTATCAGACGATTGTTTTGAATACAGACATGACTTTGACAGCGGAAGATCTGACAAGTGAAGGCACGTTTCCTGTCAATAGTGCGGACACGGCGAGTATCGATCTGAATGGAAATACGTTGAAAATCGATATAAACAGAATTGATATTGATTTGGGAACGAGGACAACCGTACGCTTGAAAAACGGTACGATTGATGCAGGACAAAGCGGTTTTGTTGTCGGTTCGGCTTCGTATTTGCAGCTTGAAAATATTAAATATACGGGCGAAATTCCAAAAGAATCGGAAGATGTCGGAGCCTTTATGTTTCTCGGCGGAGACGCATCGGAAGTTCTGATCAAAGGTTGTGATATTGTCGTTTCCGGGAAAGCGTATGGAATTACAACGAACGCCAGCGGAACGGCGAGCTGGGACGTAATTGCCAGGATAGAAGATTCTACGGTTGTAAATACGTCAGATTTTTGTGTTTTGGTCAACGTACCGGGGACGTATTCTTTTAAAAATTCAACACTGCAAGGCAACGGCGGCGGGGTTTTGATCCGCGGCGGCAAAGCTACTTTTGAAAACTGCCTCATTTTGGAAAATGGAGACAATTCTTGGGCAGTAAATAGCCTTGGTTCAGAATTCAGCCTCGGAAATTACGGACCGTATGTAAATGGCGTTTGGGCGAACGGAAACATGGTACAATTCGGCGCGTTGATTGTAGGGGATTGGAATCCGGGATACAGTTACGATGCTTCCTGTTCGCTGATCAATACGGAAGTACGGATGGAGGACGCGGCCGATTTGCCCGCGGTGTATTTGTCTCAGGATGCAGGGTACACGACGACTTTCACTTATGACAGCAACTGCAGTTTTACGCAGCATACTGATTCGGTGCTGGAAAATACGGTAACGGTCAATCGTGCGACGGGAAATGCGACGGTACAGAGAGGAACGGTCATCGTTAACGGGGAAACGTACGTTTGGTAAAGTGAACGGCAAATTTTTCAATAAAC
>USSJ01000061.1 GCA_900557285.1 uncultured Clostridia bacterium
AAATCACTTTTGCACTGCTTCCCGCAGCCTCCCGATTTTTACGAAAGTTCTCTCTGCCGCATGCGGCCATGCTCAAAAAGATGGCCAGAAGTCGGGCATGCCCATACGAACACACCGAAAATACCCTCGTCGAGCGGAACAGCCATCCCGCCAAACCGCGCAGTGTGTGCGGACAGGCAGTGATCCCTCTTTTCTCGTTTCCAGAAAAAAGTATAACACGCAAAGGCCGAAAAAGCAACCCTCCCTCTGCATTTGATAAATTCGGCTCTGCGATCCGAAAATTTTCACCTTCCATTTAAAAAACTGACTGTATTCACTATAACAGAAAAAACAGGCAGAAATATGCCTGTTTTTAAAAATATCTGAAAAATTTTTAATTCTCTTACGTGGTTTGGCCCAGCGCGACAAAAAACGCGATCATAATAATAAACCCGATCACCAGGCCGATAATACTCAAAACCAGCCCTGCCACGGCAAACCCATTTAAACGGAAGCGCTCTTTTCGGCTTAATCCCACGCCCGACAGAATAACGCCGACCAGCCCCAAGATAAAATCAAAAACAGGTATCCAGCAAAATATGTAAGACAGGATACCGATGATCATACCAGCCAACCCTACCCCGTTCATCGGTTTTTGCGGTGCTTGCGGTGCCTGCACTACCACATACTGCGGCCCCTGCGCAGGTGAATCGTTTTGCGCATTGCCGTACCCTTGTGCCGTAGTTTCCATAAAGGCTCCGCACGAAGGGCAAAACGTATAATCATCCGATACCATCGTTCCGCATTTACTACACTTTTTCATTCCATATCCTCCGTTTTGACTATTTTTAGTATACTATAGTATTTTTAAAATGTCAATTATTTTTATATAATAGTATTGTAATTATAGTCAATTTATAGGTAAAGCGGTTTAATATGTTGAATGAAAAAATAAAGAAATTGCGTATCTCCTATAATATAAGTCAGGTAGATCTTGCAAAGCGTTTAGGGGTGAGCAAGCAGTGCGTATCCAACTGGGAAAACGACAACGTTCAGCCCTCTATTGAAATGCTGATCAAAATAGCCAGATTTTTCAACGTATCCACGGACTATCTTTTGGATCTGGATGAAAAAGATCTTATTGACGTCCGCGGGCTGAGTGAAACGGAAATTGCCCACATCAAACTTTTGATTCAGGATCTGATCGATAAAAGCTGATCGTTTTTGCTAAAATACGGCGAATCGTTGCAATGGGTCATCCGCGGAAAGCGATCCGAATTTTATGTCCCTTTCCGCAGATTTGCATCAACTTTTAATCGTGCTGTAGTTTTAGTATCGTTTATCATGCAAAGCGCACGCAAATTTTGCGCGCGCTTTTTATTCTGTCCTGCAAAATCGAAACAAGTTTACCGCAATAAAATACCGCTGTGCGAATATACGATTGCAGCCGCAGTTTTTTTGATCTTCCCTATAAAAAACCGCGGCAATTTTTTGCCGCGGAATGTTTTTTAATTTTCAAAGAAAATGAATTCGATACGAAATTTTGCGAAACGCCCGAACAGTTTTGCGACGGAAGATTCCATACTGCGCGGCAAGATCACGCGAGTGATACGGGGACAGCGGGCAAAGACCTTTCGCCCGATTTTCGGTATGAAAGAACATATTGTGATCTCCGACAGAGCGGAACAGCCATAAAACGCTTTCGAACCCAGTTCCGAAACGCCCTCCATGCGCACGCGCATCAGCTGCGCACAGCGGGAAAATGACTTTTTGCCGATCCTTTTCATTCCGGGTGCAAAAGATATGCGTCCGACCAGATTGTTTTTATATGCAGCCTTGCGCCGCACCGATGTGATCTCATCGGGTACGCGCACCGCTTCTCCCGAAGATGTGCCGCGGTAGCTGACCAACTCTCCGTTTTCCGTCCTTGCCGAAGAAAGCAGGCGCCGCTCTTCCTCGCTGCCGTCCGACCCGAAGGCATCGGCCGCAACCCTCTGACTGTTCAAACCGAAATTTGCCGCCACAACACCTGCGCGCTCCTGTACGCGCGCAAGGATGCCGCGTATGCCGCCCTCCTTTGTTTCTTCCAATATGTATGTTCTGCCGCAATAAGGGCATACGCCGCGCCCGCCGCCTTCCGAAATACGGAGATCACTGCCGCAGGAATCACAGGTATATTTTTTCTTTTCCATATTCTCTCACCGAACCGATTCAGCCTTCCAGCGCCGCTTTCATCTTTGCGATCGCATCCGCCCTGCCGTCACAGCCTAATTTCATATAGATCGCACTGATATAATTGCGGGAGGTGCCGTCCGATAAATTCAAAGCCGAAGCGATCTGACGGTTGTTGAACCCTTCATAGATCATCAACGCGATCTCCACTTCCCGATCGGAAAAACCGAAAGTTCTGCGCAGCTTGATCTCCCGATCGCTCGTTACCATCTTTGCCGCATCGGTGATCTTGCGCGCGATCTTTGCGGGAAGAATCGTATCTCCTTCATACGCGTTGCGGATCGCCTCGATCAGTGCAGTGGCGCCGATGTCTTTGAGCAAATACCCGCATGCCCCGTTGTTCAGCGCGCTGAGAATATAGTCGCTGTCGTCAAAGGTCGTGAGCACAAGGACTTTCACGTCGGGATACCGCTTTTTGATCTCACCCGTCGCGACGACGCCGTTCATGCCCGGCATACGGATATCCAACAATACGACATCGGGGACGTTGCCCGCCGCCATCATGTCCAGCGCTTCCTGTCCGTCGTGTGCCACACCGACCACATCCAGTTCATCCGAAGTCGCCAGAACGCTCCGTATCCCTTCCGACAAGATCACCTGATCATCCACGATCATTACTTTTATCTTCATGTTTCCCCTCCTGTCGTTTCACACTCGACGGCAAGCTCAGAAGAATTTCAAAACCTTCGTCTTTTTCGCTTGAAAAATGAATCATTCCGCCCAAAGATTCCGCCTTGGCACGCATACCCGAAAGCCCGAAGCCCTCTTTAAAGGTTTTCATGTCCGCTCCCGTGCCGTTGTCCGATAAGAGAAATTCCACATAATTCCCTTTATCTTTGAGTTCGAACAGAAATGCCGTACTCTTGCCGTGACGTATCCCGTTCGCGATCCCTTCGCGGAGCGTGTTTGCAAGAAACCTCTCCGCTTCGTCGTTCAGTTCTATATCGTCGATCTTGCTGCGGATGGTCAGCCCCGTTCCGTCCGCCGTCTCTTCCAGGATCCCTTCCAGATACTCTTTGAGCGTCGTGTTTTCGTGCCGACCCGATAAGAGATGTACCGACATCCGCATCTGTTCCAGACAGGTTTTCGCCTGCAGATTCGCCGCCGAAATACGCCTTTTCGCCTCTTCCGGATCTTTATCCACCAGCAGTTTTGCCGCTTCTGTCTGCATGATCACCGTCGTCAGAGAATGTCCCGCCGTATCATGAATCTCTTTGGAAATACGGTTCCGCTCTTCGATCAGCGTCGCTTCTTCCAGTTTGTCATATGCGCGCAAAAGCTCGTTGCGGCTTTCCTCCAATTCGCGCATATTTTCTTCGATTTGTCTGTTTTTTCGCGATACGGTCATCGCAAATCCGAACATAATGAAGTGCAGCGTCAACACGATCAGCGCCACAAAATACCGCGACGTAATGTCGAATGCCGTTGCAAATTCATGGTTAATTCCCGCCCCTACGCCGTATATGACCGTGTAGATGACAAGGTTGCAGACAAACATGATGCCCGAATCGCGCAAAGAAGGTGCCGAAAGATAAAATTCCGTAAAAATACTCAGATAGCAAAGGTAGCTCAGATAACTGTAAGAATTGCTGCTGACAATGGATTCGTCGTTCCAGCCCGAAAACACCGTAAACAGAGCCAAAAAAATGCTGTCGATCACATACCAGGCGATCTTCTGGCGGAACGAACGCATCACGAAGATCTTGATGCACATGGAAAGCAACAGCACCAGCGCCGTCGGTACAGTCAGAAGTGCCGGCGTAAATCCTTGACTCACCAACGGTACGGCCACCGCAACACAGGATACCGCCAGGATCCCCAGCGCGATCAGCCGCAGCCAGTTCATGAACCCGACCGCCGTCATGATTTTTGAAAAGCGGTCGCCCTTATTCGTCTTTTCGCCCTGCGTCGAGGCAACATCGGCATGCGTTCCGTCGGCGCCGTGCCGATCTTCGGAAGGGCGCGTCATTCGTTGAGAAACGTCTGCGCCTTTTCCAGACGTTCCAGACAGCGCTCCTTGCCCAGAAGCTCCGCCATCTCGCTCGCCCCGCCGGGCGTGTTCTCCTTACCCGTCAGCGCCACGCGCACGCACCAGAGCACTTGCCCGTTTTTCATGCCGAGGCTCTGCGCCAATTCCACCAACGCCGTATACAGCGCCGAATTTTCATAGTTCTGCATCTGAGAAAGCACTTTCTCCGCCGCAGGCAAAACCGTCTTTGCCACTTCCGCATCCGATTTCATCTTTTTATTGAAATACAGCGCCGGATCAAATTTCTCATACTCTTCCAAAAAGTCGATCTTGGAAGGAATATCTTCCAGAACTTCCACGCGCGGCTTGAGGATCTTTAATAGTTTTTCGTCCGAATATTTGCCGTACGCCTTGCTCTTTTTCAAAAACGGCATCGCCAGCGCCGCGAACTTTTCATCGCTCATCTCGCGGATATACTCGCCCGAAAGCCAGCGCAGTTTGGGTTCGTCAAAGATCGCGGGGCTCTTGTTCAGTCCGGAAAGGGAGAAGTTCTCTTCCAGTTCCTGCAGGCTCATTTTTTCCTGATTGCTCTTCGGGCTCCAGCCCAACAGCGCTATATAATTGATGATCGCTTCCTTGATGTATCCCTTATTGACAAGATCCTGATAACTCGCGTCACCGTTGCGCTTGGAAAGTTTTTCGTGCGCATTTTTCATGATGGGCGGCAAATGAATGTATACAGGGCGCTCCCAGCCGAACGCATCGTACATCAGGTTGTATTTCGGCGTGCTCGAAAGGTATTCACTGCCGCGGATCACGTGCGTGATCCCCATCAGGTGATCGTCGATCACGTTCGCAAAGTTGTACGTGGGCATCCCGTCGCTCTTCAATAAGATTCCGTCTTCGATCTCTTTGAAGTCCACCGTTACCGTGCCGTACACCATATCTTCATACGTGCCGCTCCCCTCTTCCGGAACGTTCTGACGGATCACGTACGGTACGCCCGCCGCCAGCTTTTCTTCGATTTCCTCTTTGGAAAGATGCAGGCAATGCTTGTCATACCTTCCCACACCGTTTTCGTCTTTCAGGCTTTCCAGACGCTCTTTGTCACAAAAACAATAATACGCCCCGCCCAATTCCACTAATTTTTTCGCGTATTCTTTATAAATCGCCGCCCGCTCGCTCTGAATATAAGGGCCGTAATCGCCCCCGATATCCGGACCTTCGTCATAACGGATCCCCGCGTCTTTGAGGGTGTCGTATATGATCTGTACGGCATCTTCTACATAACGTTTGCTGTCCGTGTCTTCCAGCCGCAGAATAAATTTTCCGCCCTGTTTCTTCGCGTACAGGTATCCGTACAGCGCCGTGCGCAAATTTCCGATGTGCATGTACCCCGTAGGGCTCGGCGCAAACCTTGTTCTCACTTCTTTCATCGTCGTTAACTCCTGAATGTCTGTTTTTGCCTGCTCTTTGCAGACTCTGTATCTCTTGTCACTCTGTTCGCCGCATCAGCGAAATTTCTCTATGCGGTTTTGTAAATAATAACTGTATGTACCCTCTTTGGTATAGATCGCGCTTTCCCGCAAAAATACGCCATGCATTCGGCATACCTTTCCGATCCGCTCCAATGCCGCGTCATCTTCTTTCGAAGGATTGCAATCCCCGCTCGGATGATTGTGCGCCACGATCAGGCTTACAGGCTGTACTTCCGTCAGAATACAGCTCAATAAATTATCGTCTATATCCACCTTGGAACCGTCTGCACACGTAACGCTCTTGGTACAGATCAGCACGTTTTCGGAATCCGTCATGTATAAGTCCAGCCTCTCATAGGTAAGCCCTTCAAAACGGCTCCCGATAAAATCCGCCACTTCCCCGTAATTGTAAAGCCGCGTGAACGTCTGTGCGCTATCGCTCACTTTCCGAAAGATATTCCCCAGCAAATACAACTGCTCCGCCGTCTTTTTGCCTATCCCCGAAACAAGACTCAGCATGCGCGGCGTCGCATGAAATACTCCGTACATATCCCCGAAGCAGTCCAGCAACCGATGTGCGATCGGATTCGTATTCTTGCGCGTGATGAAGTTATACAACAACGTTTCCAGCAGCTCACAATCCGTAAACGACTCACCGTGTTCGTACAGCCGTCCATACATGCGTTCCCTGTGTCCTTCGTGCATTTTCCCGTTTTCACCCGTTTATTTTCTTTTATTTTAACACATTTGCCCACGTTTGTACAGAGTTTTTTATGTTTCCGCGGGGCGCATTTTTCCGTTTAGAAAAAAATGCGCCCCGCCTGTCCTGTTTTTCGGCAAAAACTTGCATTCCGATGCAGATATACCCTCTTCTGCCACCTACCGACGTCGGTTCCGCTCCTGTTTTTACAAGCGCCGCTTTCCGCCGTTTCAATTTCGATCCGACGCCAATAAAGCAGATTTTTGTTCTTCCACGGATATCGGGCGGCATCGGCGCAGCGTCCATGAGAACTGCCGCCCGCCGGGCCTTGGGCGAGGTATAAAAGGTCAGAAAGAACAGCATCCCGATCCACAGCAGAGGCAGCATGCGGGAGAGATAGTCCCCAAAGCTCCAGGGGGAGAAGGGGGCGGTGTGGGATACCCCCAGGATGGTCACGGCGTGGAGCACCAGCGCCCCATAGAGGAGCATCACCACCGCCAGCCCAATAAAAAACTTGTTCCACAGCAGCCTGCGGCACTCGTATCGAAAAATCTTACCCAAGGTTCAAATCCTCCTCCGTCAGCCCGCAGGCATCTAAAAATTCTTGGTAGGTCAGATAGGGATACATGGGGTCCAGTTCCCGGTTGAACAGGTCGTGGAGGATCTGGTCTATGGCCTCCTCGCCGCCCACCAACTGCTCCGCCTTCAGAATTTTTAGGGGCATCTCGCTGTATTGCCGTACCCGGGACAGGCTGTTGGAGATAGCCAGCTGCTCATTCTCCGGCAGCATCTCCAGATACTCCGGATGACGGACATAGAAGTTCAGATAGTAGTCGTCCACCGCCTGCTGCCACTGGTCCACATAGTGCTCCTGTGCGTAGGATGGGCCG
>USSJ01000062.1 GCA_900557285.1 uncultured Clostridia bacterium
CGCCCAAGCACACGGCGGCAAAAACGGCGGAACTCGTATTTTACCATATGTACGATTTCGACGGCAGAGTGCGCCCCAATAAACTGCGCCGCTTTTTCGTTGCGCACGCCGAGCTTTTAGAAGATCTGATGCTCCTCAAACAGGCGGACTATTCGGGCTGCAAGGACGATCTGAACGTTTGTCCCGGAATCTTAAAATGGAACAGAATCTTTGCCCGTATGCAGCAAGAAAACGTTCCGTTCACGCTTCGGCAGCTCGCCGTGCGCGGAGACAGCCTCGGTTTTGTCCCTGCAAAACAGCGCGCACAGATTCTGAAAAGCCTGTTGCTGTTCTGTGCCTGCGACGGTTCGCGCAACCGCACGGATACCCTTCTGCGGGAAGCGGCACGCCTTGCGGAAGAACATCAAAGCGGAGGAAAAGAATGACGGAAATATTCAGCATTATCGCGGCGGTCTGCGCCGCCCTGTCGCTCATACTGAGCGGTTTTATCTTAAAAAATCAGAAAAACAACGGTACGTTCCGTCAAAATCAGGACAATTCCCGTCTGGAGCAAATGCTGGAACGCACCAATTATATCGCCGAACAAACGGCGCGCACCTCACAGGATTACATGGATTTCATGTCCAAACAACAGAGTGCGAATTTAAAAGGGATCCAGGAAAAACTGGAAGCGCTCAACGCAAGCACCGAACGCAGGCTCGCCGAGATCCAGCGCGTGGTCACGGGCGAGATCAAATACATGACCGAACAGAACGCGCACAACCTCGAACAGATCCGCCAGACCGTGGACGAAAAACTGTCTTCCACGCTGGAAAACAGGCTGAATAAGAGCTATTCCATCATCAACGAGCGGCTGGAAGCGGTCTACAAAGGGATCGGTGAAGTGCAGCAGCTTGCAGGGAGCGTGGCGGATATCAAAAAGGTGTTCACGAACGTCAAACTGCGCGGCACATGGGGCGAAGTTCAGCTCTCCGCCCTGCTCGAACAGATGCTTTCTCCCCAGCAATACCGCGCCAACGTGCGCATCAATCCGCTGGACAATTCCGTCGTGGAATACGCGATTCTTCTCCCTTCCAAAGAGGGCGAAACTGTGTATCTGCCCATCGACAGCAAATTCCCGATCGAAGAATACCGCCGCCTCATCGACGCGAGCGATTCGGGCGATAAAGACGCCGCCGAACGCGCGGGGAAAAATCTCGAACGCGCCCTCAAATTACAGGCGGACACGATCGCAAAAAAATACATTCTTCCCCCTATTACCGCCGACTTTGCGGTCATGTTCCTGCCGCTGGAAGGCCTATACGCGGAGAGTCTGAAAATGCCGGGGCTTGCGGAATACTTTGCAAACCGCCGCATCATGGCGTGCGGCCCGACAAACCTCGGCGCACTGCTTACGACCCTCCAGATCGGCTACAAGACCGCCGCCATCGAAAAGCGTTCGGGCGAACTTTGGGAACTGCTTTCCGCATTCCGACACGAGTTCCGCAACTTTGTGCAGATCCTCGAAAAGGCACAGAAAAAACTGCAGGAAGCCCAGGACACCATCGAAAATGCAGCCAAGAAAACGCGCACGATCGACAAGAAATTGAAGAACGTATCCGAAATTACCGACGAACGCGCCAACCTTTTGCTCGGCGGCGACGATGAAAACGATTCATAATCACCCCACTTCAAAACGCTTTTGAAAGGCTGTTCCGACAGTATTTTTCGCAAGCCTTTGCGCGAGCAAACCGTGCGCCATCTTTTACCGCAAACCTCCGTAAAAGGCAATATCCCCTGTGTTCAGGCACCGAGTCGGCGCGTTGCAAAAACAGACGCGCCGCTTCCCTGCTCGGCAGAAAATTTCCAAAGCGCCCCGGCGCGTACCCTATGAATATTTGCATCAGCGCAACGATCGATTTTTAGTGCCGACGCAAATATTCGCTGTTTTCTGCTTTTTTTCATGCCTTTTCGTGCTTGCTCTCTTTTCCTTTGCAACCATATTTTTACTTTGTTTTTTCATAATTCAAACACTAAAAGTCATTGATTTTTTTCAGGAGATATATTATAATAGCAATATGAAAATCACGAAACTTGATCTCTCAAAAGAATTGCCGCAGGAAAAAGATTTCATCTTTTCGGAAAAGCCTGTCCAGGGCGCGCGGCTGGGAAAATCGGGAAATAACCTGTACATATGCTCGCCGCGCCGCTATAAACTGTATACCGACACAAGCGATACCGTCTGTTTTCTCAATGGGAGCGGGCATTTCAAATGGGCGCGCGGCGAAAAGGGCTTTACGGCAGGAGATACTTTCCTCGTTCAGGAATGCGGGGAATATGAAATAAACGGCGCATGCACGTTTATCGTACTGCGGGATTAAGGAGAAAAAACTATGGTCAAATCAACATTCAGCCTGGGCGGAAAACTTGTCACGATCTTTCTGACTCTGGTCATCTTTATCGGTGCGATCGCAGTTGCGCTCTTTGCGGTCTACAAAAACGTGAAAGTGCGCACGCTGGCGGGACTGATCGGACAGGAAAACTGGATCTCCGAATCGTACGACGATACCATTGAAAATTTTATCGGGAAGGTTTCCGAAGCGCTCAGCGGCGAGATCAGCCTGCAGACAATCGCGGATATTTCCCCCGCTCTCGGCGAGAAAATGGACGCCATCGTGGATAACCTCGAAAAAGCGGGCTTGTTTGCGGTAGACCGCAATGTCCTCTACTCGACCGCCGTCAATCAGCTGACTTCCAATCTTTCCGATCTTCTGATCATCACGGCATCGCTGAACGATCTGTCCGAAACGCTGCATTTCACGCTGCCCGATCTCGATATCATCACGGGCAACGAAGAGAATCCGCTCAACGTCTACACGCAGGTCACCAAAGACGGGGTCATCGACAAAGCGTTCTCCATGAGCGCGACCCCCTATACTTATTACACGCGCACGGAAATATTTTTTGATACGTATACGGAAACCGTGTCGGGCGCCGACGGCGAAACGGAACAAACATTCCCCATCGTATCCTGGGAAAAACGGGGAATCTATGCACTGACGGGTATCGCGGCCGACGGCAGCAACCTCACGTATAACGGAGAAAAACTCTACCTCGGCAAAACGAGTGCATCGGGCGCGGTCACGTATGCGCAGCTTACAAAAAACAGCGACGCGCTGTATTCTCTGGACGAAACGGGCGAAAAAGCGGAATTTGCCCTTGCGGAAAACGAAAAATTGTATATCCGCGCACTCGTCGAAACCGAAACGACGGGCGAATTTATCGAAGGCTATCAGGATATAACGCCCGCCCAGCCGGTCGGAAGCGACAATTTGCCCGTGATCGCCGCAAAATACCGTTACACGCCCCTCTATGCAAAGCTGGATTCCGCGCCTTCCGAAGGAGAATTCATTCAGGCGGGCGAAAGCTACTACGTGCTTGCGACGGAAAAGGACGAAAACGGCTATGTCGTGGATTCCGCGAACGGCGGGTTTGTGATTGCGGACGAATACAGCGACGAAACGCTTTACCGTCTTGATTACACCTATACGCAAGCGGACGCCTCCGCCGCAAATGCGGAAACGCCCTTGTTTATTTGCACGAACGGGATCGGCGATCTGCCCGTAACGTTCGGCATCACCGCCCTTTCCTCTTTCCTGGATACAGGGACCATGACGCTCGATTCGATGGGAGAATATTTCGGCATCTCCATGGATAACGCCATGTTGGACAGTCTCAAATACGTACCGTTGAAATACATTTCCTCATCCATGACGGCGGAAATGAACAACATTTATGTGGACGACGTGATCACCGTTGACGCAAATTCTCCCGCCGTCCTGCGCTATCTTGCGGGATACACTCTCAACGACGATGGTACGCTGAATAAATCCGGCCGCCGCACGATCGGGGAGCTCACCGATTCGCTCGACGGACTCACGATTTCTTCCGTCGTCGATATCAACGAAAACTCCCATAAACTTTTGCAGACGATCGGGGATTGGACTCTCAACGATATCGGGAACCCTGCTAAAATCGATTCCATTGCCCTCGGCGACGTTTTAACGATTGCGGACGACGGCTCCGCGCCGCGCATCCTGCAAGTCCTTGCAAACGTCCCGCTCGGCGAAATCAGCGGAAAGATCAATTCGCTTGCGCTCAAAGATATTCTGGACGTATCCGATTCGAATATCCTGAGCAACCTTGCAAACTCTACCCTCGACACGCTGGCGAACGATTTGAAAAACCTTTCCGTCCAGCAGATGTATGCGGACGACATCTATGCTTATTACACGGTCGAAACGACGGATTCTTCCGACCGCTTCCTGCAATTGCAGCAAATCTACGGCGCCGCAAATCTCTATATCCTGCAGGACAGCGAATACGTCGCCGCGACAGAACAAAATTTCTCGGGCGTCATGCTTTACAGCCCTTACCTTCTCCTGGACAGCACGGAAAACTATCAGAACGTTCCGCTCTATGTCTTGAAAGAAGGCGAGATCACAACGGCTACCCAAGCCAGCCAATGGAAACTTTCGGACAAAGATATAGAGGCTCTTCTCGGCAAAACGCTGTACTTTAAATCTGAACAGGACGGAAAGGTCTCCTATTCTGTCGCCGTCGAAAACGTGCAGGAATCGGATCTGAACAAAACCTTCACTGCCGATACCCTCTGGTACTGGGACAGCACCGGCGAAAAAATAAAGGAAGTTTCTCTCGTCACGGCAGGAATTGCGGCAAATGAAACGAATAATCTTCTGACACGCCTTGCTTATGTCGGAACTTACACGGCAGGCGCAACGTTTGAACAGGGTAATCTGTATTATTATGACACGGCAAAAGAAATCTGGATCAACGTACCGCTTCAATCTTCAAAGGACGAAACGGGAAAGATCACCTATTCCGTTTCAGAATCGGACAAAATCGCAGAAGGAACGGCGCTCTATACGTACGGAACCGTGCGCGGGGTATGGAAATATCTTCTGACCAAAGACGGTGCGGAAATCAACTGCAGCATCCAGGAGATCGGCTCCCTTGTTTCCAACGTGAAAGAGAATATCAACGCCCTGACTCTCCGGGAATTGCACGAAGACGGAATGGTAACCATTTCGGATCCGTCCGTTCTCAACGAAGCGATCCCCTATGACATTATTTACGGGAACGAAGCCGAAACATGGAAAGCAAATTTCGGCGGCGCGGAGTTCGTAGGCGATCTGCGTATGAACGATTTGCTGAATCTCACACTTGCCATGATCTCCAAAGTCAACGAATTCGGTAACATTTCGGGTTAAGCATCCACTTATTACTGCCGATTTCAATTTTTACATGCCAAAAACGCGCAGCTTTATGGATAAGCGCCCCAAAAGTGTTTGACTTTTGGGGCGCTTATCCCTTTTAAAAAGCCGCTCTATGCACTGCCCTTTTATTTTGCTTAGAAGCGTCAGCATTATGCACTGCGCGTTTATCTTTTCGGGAAAACGGCGGCGCTATCCGTGCTCCTTTCTTGTCGGAAAAATAGCAACGTTATAACGTGCGTCTTTATCTTTTCGGAAAAACGGCGGAGCAGGCGGACAAAAATTGCTTTTATCTGCGCGCGTATTTTTAAAAGCGCGCATAAAAAAGATTGACTTGTCCGATAAAATGCAGTATAATGAATAATGCGCAAATAAAAAGCGCAAACCTTGCGTATCCAGGCGATACGCCGAATAAGACCGGGAGGTGAAATCAATGAAATACGAGATGCTTTATCTGATCGACACGTCGATCGCGGAAGAAGCACGCGAAGCGCTGATCACCAAATTCGAAGACACAGTCAAGAATCTGGGCGGCACGGTGGTTTCGACGGACAAGTGGGGCGTTAAAAAGACCGCTTATCCCATCAACTACAAGACCGAAGCGTTTTATGTGCTGATGACGTTCGAAGCGGACGGCAGCGCTATCAAAGAGCTCGACCGCATCGCAGGCATTACGGACGGCATTATGCGCAGAATGATCACAAAAGCGATCTGAGGACGGTAAAAGCGTATGAATAAGGTATATTTGATCGGAAACCTGACGCGCGATCCGGAACTTTCGGAAACAAACAGCGGGGTAGCCGTTTGCCGCTTCGGCATTGCAGTCTCGCGCAGATTTGCGCAGGGCGGCGACGCGGAGCGCCAGACCGACTTCTTTAACTGCACCGCTTGGCGCGGACTTGCGGAAAACGTTGCACGTTTCTGCAAAAAGGGAAACAAAGTTGCCGTAGCCGGAAGCATTCAGATCCGCAATTTCGAGGACAATTCCGGACAGAAACGCACTTACGTCGATATCGTTTGCGACGATGTGGAATTTTTAACGCCGAAGGGCAGCAACGCGGACAGCGACGATTATTCCGCCCCTGCTCCCGCAGCCAAGAAAAAACCCGCCCTCGAAGCGTTTGACGACGATTCAGACATTCCGTTCTGATCGCCGCGTGCAAATCAAGACCATTCCAATTTACGGCGTCCTTTCACAAGGTTTGTCGTACCAAAATTTTTAAAGGAGAAGTATCATGGAAGAAAAAACCGTCAGAAAGCCCATGAAGAGAACTTCCCGCAGAAAGGTTTGCGCTTTCTGCCAGGAGAAGGTCGAAGCGATCGACTATAAAGACGTTAACCGCCTGAAAAAGTTCATTACCGAAGGCGGAAAAATTCTCCCCCGCCGCATGAGCGGTGTGTGCGCTATGCACCAGAGAGAGCTGTCCAACGCCATCAAAAAGGCGCGCATCGTAGCTCTTCTGCCTTTCAAAGGAGAGTAATTTCAGAAATATTCGCCGCAGGATCTCCTGCGGCGATTTTTTTATTCTCAAAACAAAATTTAAAAATCAATTTATTTTTAAGCTTCAATTACCGACATTAAGACAATATTATCGAAAAAAAACCGAAAAACGGTGAAAACATAAACGACTTACCGACCTTCAAAAACATGGAAGACAATGAACTTGCTTATGGATCGGAGTTAGCTGTCCTGCCGTAAACGGTCAGATATTTTAAAAAACGTGAAAAATAAAGATCAAAAATTTAATTTTCGGTGCAAACACAAACATGCCGCGGCGCGCAAATTTGCGCGCCGCGGGATGTTTATTTAAAAGCTGACCTGACTATTTTTTACGGCAACATATGCCCTTATTTCCGATTTCTCCCCTTTCGCCGAGCACAGCCGATCGTGAAAAACTTTTTCCATGTTTTTTAAACGACCGCCGCGGCGAGATATCC
>USSJ01000063.1 GCA_900557285.1 uncultured Clostridia bacterium
CGCCGCCTGCCGCTTTGTTATTTGACTGTATGAGACCGATAAACCGCACGACTCACGCGACACTTTGTCAGACCGATAAACCGCACGATTTACGCGATATTGCAGAAAAATTATTTCTTTTCCGACAACGGAAGTCCGAACGGCTTATGCTTGGAAAGCCTGTAAATCAGCACGGAGAAGACGACGGCAAGGATCGGGAACACCGCACAGCATAAAATTCCCGCTTTCATGCCGAGCTGTTCCGCCGTCCAGCCGAGTCCCGCCGCAAAATCCGCCGCTGCGGGGCTTGCGATCACCGCATCCGCGATCAGACCCGTGATCTGCGGTCCGACCGAAGCGCCCAGATCGCCGCCCGCCGCCATCAGCGCAAAGACCGCCACGTTCGCATTCGGGAAATGATCGGTCACCGCGATCAGGCTTCCCGGCCAGAGCATGGAAACACAGAGCCCCGTCAGCCCGCACGCGATGAGTCCTATAATGGGTATGGGGGTGAGCGCCGCCGCCAGATAACAGACAGCCGCCCCCGCCGAACCGAAAATCAATACTTTATAAATGCGCTTTCCGAACGCGCCGTACAGACTCCGCCCCAGTCCGAGCATGAGCGCGAACATCGCCACGCCGAAAATATCGCCCCAGATCTTTTCAAGACCCAACGCCTGTTCCAGATACCCCGACGCCCATTGCGACATCGTACATTCGCTCGCGCCGCCGAAAAAGATACACAAAATACACAAAACAAGCGGTTTGCTGGAAAAAAGCCCGACCGCGCCCGACGTCTTTTCGGGCGTCTGCATGGGCGGGATCTTTGCGAGAAAGAACAACACCGCCGCAACGGCGGGGACGATACCCCAGCCTAAAACCAGCCAATGCCAGTTTTCTCTTCCGATCGCAAGCAACACCCCGCTGCTCACCAGTACGACCCCCACGACGCCCCACGCATACACCGAGTGCAATCGGCTCATGGCGCGTTCGGGATCGGGCGAGGGGATCGCCGCAATGATCGGACTGATCAGCACTTCCGAAAGTCCGCCCGACGCCGCAAATACGATCGTTCCCAACGCCAGTCCCGCATACGCGTACTGCGGAAACAAGAACGGCAAAACGGCAAACAATACAATGCCCGCTACGGTGAGAAGCGGCGTCAGCCGCACGGTCAGCGCTATATTGAATTTGTGCGAAAAAAAGGAAAACAGCAGATCGATGCCCAGTTGCGTACAAAAATTGATCAGCACCAGCAACCCGAGCAGGCTGTATGATATTCCGTATTCACTGTAAAAAGTGGAAAAAAGAAGGGGCGAGATCGTCGCAACGACCGCCATCGCCACGTTGATCGTATATGCCGCCGCCTTCGTTATTCTGTATTCTGACATCATTTTATTTTTTCAGATTCTCTCGTGTTTGACCCCTGCCGCCGCACGGCCGCCGTGCGGCGGCAGGAATTTAATTTCAGTTCTCAACACATTCCAGACAAGCGACGCGCGCGGACAGGCTCACCCCGTAACAGAACGGACGGACGGCAAACCCGTTGTCCGAAAGTTCGATCTTTTCACCGCTGTCCAACCAATATGCGCGGCGCACCTTAATCGCTTTTCCGAGCTTTACTTCTTTCTTTTCCGTCAGCATCGCCACGTTCGGATCCGCGCTCATCGGAACGTTTTTGACAACGATGTACAGCTTATTTTTGTCCGACATGGCAACCCCGCCTTCACAGGGAATGTCCGCCTTGCGCACGTCGAACAGGAAATTCTTATTGGCACGGATAAATTTCCCGATCTCTTTTAAAAGCGCCTTGTCCGTCGGATTGACGGCGCCGTTGCCCATAAGCCCCGTATTGAGAAGGAAATTGCAGTTGCAGGCGCGGCAATCCACCAGGTTTTCGATGAGTTCGCCCACCGATTTATAATTGCAATCCTGCTTCGCATAGCCCCAATGATCGTTCAGAACCTGACACATTTCTCCCGCACGCGGCTTGTCCGAACAATCCACGAACCGCGGCTTGCCCCGCTCGAACGTTACGCTGTCCAGTTCGGGATGCCCCACTTTTCCAAGCTCCGACAATCCCGTATTGTTGATGATCATCGCCTCCGGCTGGTACTTGCGGATCGTCGCATACAGCCGATCTTCCTGCCAGTCCGCATTCGGTTTGTCCCACATTCCGTCAAACCAAAGCCCGCCGATCTTTCCGTAGTTTTTGCACAATATTTCCACGCTTTCGATCAGATAATCCAGATACTTCGGAAAATTCTCCCTATAATCGGGATTGTGCCAGTCCAAA
This sequence comes from uncultured Clostridia bacterium, assembly GCA_900557285.1. Taxonomy (GTDB): domain Bacteria; phylum Bacillota; class Clostridia; order Christensenellales; family Borkfalkiaceae; genus Borkfalkia. Next base: position 2,276 of record USSJ01000063.1, read on the forward strand.
AGGGTATGATAAAAGAACGGCACCAGCCCTTCCGCACGGCATGCGTCCGTAAATTCGCGGATCAGATCCCTCCCGCACGCCGCGTGCGGCGCGTCAAACGCGCTCAGCCCGCACGTATCGTACAGCGAAAAACCGTCGTGATGCCGCGTCGTGAGCGTTATGTACCGCGCCCCCGAGGCTTTTGCCGTCTTTGCAAGCTCGCTCGCCCAGCCCTTCCGTATCTTAAAGCGCGACGGGAGCGCTTCGTATTTCGCCACATCCAGTTTCGGATCCATCGTGCGGATCCATTCTCCTCTGCCCAACACGCTGTACAGTCCGAAATGCACAAAAATTCCGTATCCGAACTTCTTAAACCGCTCGATATAACTAAATTTCCCCTCCATTTTCCTGTTCCCTCTCCATTTTTATTTTCTGGTTTTTGCAAAAAGTTCTTTATTTTTGCGCCATCGCTAAATTCATACCCGTAATGAACGCGCGCTCGTTGCATTCGCTCAGCAGAGCTTTCCCGACAAATTTTTCGTGCAGGCAGTTGATGATGCTCTTTTGCCGCACCGCGCCCGTCGCCGCAACCAGCACGCCCAGCGCGATCATGTTCGCCGTGCGGATATCGCCCGCTTCCAGCGCGAGGTCGTTGAGCGGCACGTCGTAAATTTTGACGTCGCTGCGCCCCGCATAAGAATCGGAAAGGGATCCGTTGACAATGATGATCCCGCCGCTCTTCACCCGCGGCGCAAACTTATGAAAACTCGGCGCGTTCAGCGCAATGAGCACGTCGGGAACGCTGCACAGGGGAGAAGCGATCTCTTCATCCGAAAGGATCACCGAACAATTCGCGGTGCCGCCGCGCATTTCCGGCCCGTACGCCGGCAGATAGGAAACTTCCTTCCCTTCATGCAGTCCGCTTTCCGCCAGAAAACGCCCCGCACTCAGAACACCCTGGCCGCCCTGGCCTGCCAAAAGAATCCGTATCATTCCTTCCCCTCCGATTTGTCCCTGTATACGCCCAACGGAAAAGTTTTCGTACATTCCTCGCCCATAAAGCGCAGCGCGTCCACCGGGCGCATATGCCAGTTGGTCGGACAGGACACCAACACTTCGATAAACGTGTATCCCCTGCCCTCCGACTGAAATTTCAGCGCTTTCTTGATCGCTTTCTTCGCCGCAAGCACGTGTTTTACGTCGTGCGTGGACACGCGCTCGATATAATACGGCGCGTCCAGCGTCGCAAGAAGCTCGCAGACGCGGATCGGGTACCCGTTCACTTTCGGGTCGCGCCCGCTTTGACAGGTCGTCGCTTTCTGACCGATCAGCGTTGTGGGCGCCATCTGTCCGCCCGTCATGCCGTAAATGCTGTTGTTGATGAATATGATCGTGATGTTTTCGCCCCGCGCCGCCGCATGCACCGTTTCCGCCATGCCGATGGACGCAAGGTCGCCGTCGCCCTGGTATACGAACACCGTCGAATCGGGCAGGCAGCGCTTGATCCCCGTCGCGACCGCGGGCGCCCTGCCGTGCGCCGCTTCCTGCATGTCGCAATTAAAATAATCGTACGCAAACACCGCGCAGCCCACCGGCGCGATCCCGATACATTTGTCCTGCAGACCAAGCTCTTCGATGCTCTCCGCCACCAGCCGATGCACGATCCCGTGCGTACAGCCGGGACAATAATGCATATGCGCGTCCGTCAGCATCTTCGTCTTTTCAAATACTTTCATGCCTTCACCGCCTTTTCCAGGGCGTCTTTCGCCGCCTTGACGATCTCGCTTTCTTCGGGTACGTTTCCGCCCGTACGCCCGTAAAAATATACGGGCTTCTTCCCGTTCACCGCCAGGCGCACGTCTTCCACCATCTGCCCCAGCGACAGCTCCACCGACAAAAATGCCTTCGTCTGCGGACGGGATGCACAGCGCTCATACGCATTGTCGGGGAACGGATACAGCGTGATCGGTCGGATACATCCCGCCTTGATCCCCTGTTTGCGCAATTCGTTCACCGCGCTCTTTACGATCCGCGCGACCGTTCCGTATGCCGTAAGAACGATCTCGGCATCTTCCGTCCTATATTCGGCGAATAAACGCTCTTTGGCGTAAATTTCGTCATACGTCTTCTGCAATTCGTTGACATGCGGTTCCAGTTCTTCCGGTTTTATGATCAGAGAATTTAAAATCCTGCGGTCTTTTCCAAAATGCCCGCTCGTCGCCCACGTCTTTTTGGGAATATCCGAAAGACTGCGCATCGGCGGAAGTTCCACCGGCTCCATCAGCTGGCCGATCATGCCGTCCGCAAGGATCATCGCGGGAACGCGGTAATGATCGGACAGATCAAAGGCGCGGTAGGTCAGATCGCACGCTTCCTGTACCGAACAGGGCGCCAGCACGATCAGATGATAATCGCCGTGACCGCCGCCTTTGGTCGCCTGAAAATAATCGCCCTGCGCCGGAAGGATACCGCCCAGCCCCGGCCCCGCACGCATGATATTCACCACAACGCAAGGGATCCGCGCACAGGCAATGTACGAAATGCCTTCCTGCTTCAGACTCACGCCCGGACTGGACGAACTCGTCATCGCGCGCACGCCAGCCCCCGCCGCACCGTATACCATATTGATCGCCGCGATCTCCGATTCCGCCTGTACAAACGTTCCGCCGATCTGCGGCATTTTCACCGACATATATTCCGGAACTTCGTTCTGCGGCGTGATCGGATACCCGAAAAACGCGCGGCACCCGTTGCGGATCGCTCCTTCGCAGATCGCTTCCGTTCCGTGCAATAAAATTTTTGACATAATCTGTTCCTCTTTTACCGGAAAATTTCAAGCCGCCGCCGCGATCACTTTTCGACCGTGATCGCACAGTCCGGACACATGATCGCACAGAACGTACACCCGATACAGTTCTGCGGATTCACCGCCTCCGCCACAAAATAACCCGCCGAATTCATGCGATGCTCGCTCAGCGATATCACCTTCTTCGGACAGGCATCCGCACACAGCCCGCATCCTTTGCATACCTTTTCATCGATCGTGATCTTCGCCATATTTTACACCTTCCCGTTCATAATAAAACATATACTGCTGAAAATACCCGCTGTCTTCCCCGTATTTTTTCTCCAGTTCCTGCGCGATCTTTTCGCGGTTCTTTTCCCTTCCGCCCAGCCGCTCCCGATACACCCGCTCCGTCCATACGTCCACGGGAAAAGCGTCCGTTCTGTGAAATCCGAACAGCAAGATGCAGTCCGCAACTTTCCGCCCGATACCGCGCATCTTCAAAAGCCTTTCGCGAAGTTCCCCCGTTTCCAGCTTTGAAAGCTCCGCCGTGCCCCTTTGCGCAAGTTCCCGCGCCGCCGCCGCTATGTATTCCGCACGGTATCCGAACCCCTGCTTTTTGTAAAACTCCGCATCCTGCTCCGCCAGCTTCTGCGCCGAAGGAAATGCTCTGTATTCCCTGCCGAAAAATTCTTTTCTCTCGCCAAGGGCCGCCCCCAGCTTTGCAATCATCTGCTTTATGCGCGGTATGTTGTTGTTCTGCGACAAAAGAAAGGTTACGATCATTTCTTCCGCTTCCTGGTTGAGTATACGGATCCCTTTCCCGTACCGCGCCGCGTCGCAAAGATATCCGCTCCCATCCCGCTCCGCCCGCGAAACGATCTGAGAATAGTCGCGCGATAAATCAAAATAGTCCGAAAAGTATTCCGCATCCTCCGCCTTGCAGGCGATCTTTACAGACCTTTCCGTCTCCGCGATGCGGCATGCGCGCGCTCCCGCACAGACAAAATACCCGCCGCCGTCCCATTCATAACGAAACGTCTGCCCGCATTCCAGTGTCGCCCGCGGCGAAAAATATTCCTTCCCGATCTCCAGTTCTTTTATCGTATCCATAAAAACAGTATATTTTACATTATAACACACTCTTATTTAAAAATCAATTTTTTTAAATCACTCCCCGCTCTCCCGCCCCCTTGCCAAACTTTTCTTCCGTCCGTTGCCTAAAGCATCTTTCCCTTCGCTTACTTTTTTCTTTCTTCGATTTTTACGTAAAACTTTTTCGGGATAAGGCGCGATCGAGATAAATTCCGCGCGGATTTTCGGATTTTTCCGTGAAAAACAGAAAAATCTCTTCCATTTTGCGCTTTTCAGAAAGATTTGCACCATTTTGTTCACAAAATGTTTGCCAAAACCGTAAAATGTGTGTATGATAATGGGGCAATGAGTTTCAAAACAAAGATAAAAAAATCGAGATTCGTTCTCAGCTGTATATTTCTCTGCGGATACGCGCTGTATACGGTGTATGCCGTCTATTACTACCGCACCATCGGCAACGCCCTGAGCATCGTCCTGCTGTGCCTGATCGCCGTGGCTTTGGCGCTGTCCGTATTCGTCACGGTCGTGAGCTACCGCATCAACCTCATGGACAAGCCCCGCCCTGCCCTTTTGCGGTTCGTGAAAATGACAAAATACGCCGCACAATTGACCTGTTCGCTCGTATCGCTCGGCTTCGTGCTCTCCGCCGTCCAGAACTTCAACCCTTTCTCGCTGATCATGGCGGTCATTTCCATTCCGTTTCTGATCTGGAGCATTTTCGTAAACGTCCTCGCCGAATATTTCGAACGCAAATTTGCGCGCGGATTCGGCAAAAAAACATATATCAGCGAAACTCCCAAAGATCCCGACGGCAACCCCGTCGACCTCAGCCGCACGATCGCGCAGTACGACGGTCTCGAAAAAATCAAAAAAATGCAAAAACAGGCCGAAAAACGCAGCCATCGGCGCGAAAATTAATTTTTTTCGCCATAAATAATCCTTTGCGGCGTATGTTGTTTTAATTTCCCCTACTTTTAATTTTATTTGCCGTTTTTGACATTGTTTGTGCGGACCCGACGTTGTAAATGCGCCCTTGCAACGTTTGTTGTTTTTTC
>USSJ01000064.1 GCA_900557285.1 uncultured Clostridia bacterium
TTCAAATTGACGTTGCATCTCGGGGACGGGAAAATTTTTAAAAAGTCTTACCCGGGACACAGAATCGTAGAACTTCATGAGCCTGATCATCGGGATGGCTACATATTTGACGGCTGGTATGAGGATGAAGGGTTTACGCGTAAAGCGGAGAAAGTTTTCCGTATGCCGATGCGCGGCGCTTCTCTGTACGCCAAATGGATCCCGGTTGAAAAAGACAAGCATTCAGGGACGGAAGAGGAGAAAGCAAACAAGACGGTTTCGGCGGCAGAGGAAATTGAAACATTAAAATTTTCCGAAGAAGAAACCGAGCACATCGAAGAAAAAACTTTGCAAGAAACTTCTTCGGTTGAAGATGCGGATTCTGCGGAAGAAGAATCCGTGCAAGAAGAATCTGCGCAAGACGGACCTGCGGGAGAAGAATCAGCGCAGCAGAGAGTTGCTGAAGAAGAAACAGCCGAAGAGGAGCCGGAGGATGACGAGTCCGGGGAAGGCGATGAGATTGAGGGAGCTGTCGTGACGACTGTGACGGGAAACAAAGTTTTTGTCCAGTATCGCCGCAGTTTTTCGGCGCGTTTGATTCAGGCTGATTCTGAAATGAAAGATTATTACAATGCATTGCGCAATGAACTTTTATCCTGTGTCGGGGTTAAGGAGCGGGTCAGTTTGAATTACGACAGTTATAACGTCGGGCGCAGGCAGTTTGCAAAGGTCAATGCCAACACGAAAAGTTTGATTTTGTACTTGGCGCTTACCCCTTCTCAAGTGGACGAAAAGTATAATTTCCGCGACGTGTCAGAAAAAAAGAGGTACGCCAATGTTCCTGTGCGCTTCAAAATTACCGGAAGCCGCAGTTTTAAATATGCGTGTGAATTGCTGGATCGTGCGGCAGAAGAATTTGAACTGGATTTTAAGCGTGTGGATGACACAAAAGTCATTCCCTATGAAACGCGGGAAGCTTTGATCAAGAAAAAACTCATCAAAGTTTATGCGAAGCGCGAAACGGGTGAAACCGTGACGGAAGAGCAATTGGATGAAATGATCGCGGAAGGTGCCACGGTGGAGAAACTGTCTGCATATACCGTTACGGACAAGGTAAGCGTTAGCGAGGCGGATACGGCGATCAGTGATGCGACGGCGCAGCAAATCATTGCGTTGGCGGAATCCAGGGATGAGTATGCTTCGGCCGGACGTCGTGCCGTGATCAATCTGGATACGATTTCAGCGAATTATCATGAGGGCGAATGCGTCAATTTGCGGACTCTGAAAGAAAAAGGTCTGATCGATAAAAAGGCGGCGTCGTGTAAAGTGCTTGCCCGCGGCGTATTGGATAAATCACTGACGGTTGAAGCAGTTGATTTTTCACTCCCTGCGGTTAAAATGATTGCCTTGACGGGCGGAAAAGTCGTGAAATTGCGCCGCTCGGGAAAAGCATGACCGTACAATAAAATATAGTTTGGTTTGTACTTTTAAACTGTTCTTGTCGTTTTTGTCGGCAGGAACAGTTTTTTATTTGAATATATTTTTGACGCGCGCGGGATGTTGCTTTGTCGGATAGCAGACGTACGCCGTTGAAATTTTTGGTATGCCTTGACGTTGGATCTGCCGCGAAAAAACAGCAAGAACATTTTATCACAAAACACTTGACAAAATTGTATATACTGTATATACTTAATATATACAGTTGAAAAACGGAGATCAAAATGAATATAATCATCAGCAACACAAGTGAAAAGCCCATCTATGAGCAGATATATATGCAGTTAAAAGGGGCGATATTGCGTGGTGACCTGAAAGAGGGGGAGGCGCTGCCGTCGATCCGTGCGCTGGCGAAGGATTTGCGGATCAGTGTAATTACGACGAAGAGGGCGTTTGACGATCTGGAGAGGGACGGGTTTATTTATTCTGTTCAGGGGAAGGGGAGTTTTGTAGCGGCAAAGAATAAGGAAACGGTAAGGGAAGAGTATTTAAAGCAGGCGGAGAGCAAAATGGAAGAAGCGATTGCGTTTGGGCGGACAGGCGGATTGTCGGATGATGAACTGAAAGAAGTTTTTTTATTGATTCTGAAAGGAGATTAAAAGGATGCAGGAATGTATACGGGTGAAGAACCTGAGTAAAAATTTTAAGGGCTTTACATTAAATAATGTCAGTTTTGATGTTCCGTGCGGGAGTGTGGTCGGCTTTATCGGCGAAAACGGGGCGGGAAAGAGTACGACGATCAAGTCCATTTTGGGATTGGTGAACCCGGATGCGGGAGAGATCGAGATTTTCGGAAAGAGGATGGCAGATCTCGGGCGAGAGGAAAAGAACAGGATCGGGGCTGTATTGGGAGAAACCTGTTTGCCGGAAAATTTGAATCTGAAAGATATTGACAGTATCATGAAGCATATTTTTACGAAGTGGGACAGTGATAAATACTATCGGTATGCAAAAAATTTTTCGTTGCCGTTGGATAAGAAAGTCAGGGATTTTTCGCGCGGGATGCGTCAAAAAGTTTCTCTGGCGGTCGCTTTATCGCATGATGCAAAGATCCTGATTCTGGATGAACCGACGTCCGGCCTTGATCCGGTTGCCAGGGATGAAATTGTCGATCTTTTATATGATTTCATGCAGGATGAAACGCATTCCATTTTGATTTCGTCGCATATTTTATCGGATCTGGAAAAATTGTGTGATTACATTTTATTTATACATGAAGGTAGAATCATATTTGAAGAAGAAAAAGACCTGCTTACGGAGAAATACGGAGTATTGAAATGTACATTGGAGCGGTTAAAGGAACTGGACGCGGAAGCGATCGTCGGATATCACCAAGGTGAATTCGGGGTGAGTGCGCTGGTCAGGCTTGACAAAATACCGAAAACATTTCAAACGGAAAGAGCAGGGATCGAGGACATCATGCTGTATTTTGTAAGAGGCGAAAGGTTATGAAGGGTTTATTGCTGAAAAATTTCAAAAATATTTTGCCGACGATTGCATATTATACCTTTTTCTTGGTTGTCTTTTATGTGGTATGTATTTTGTCGAAGAATATTATATATTTTTCTTCCGTGTGCGTCGTATTGGGAATTTCGGTTCCGACAAGTGCTTATGTCGTGGATGAGAAAGATAACTGGGATAAATTTGTGCTTGCGGCCGGGATAACTAAGAACCAAGTTGTGCGGAGCAGATATTTGTTTACGATCATGTTATTGCTTGCGCTCTGGGTATTGTCGGCAATACTTATTTTTATTCTTCCTGTCGGAGAACGAACGGAAAATGTAATCATTTTCTTGCTTTTTGGCGGGATCGGACTTGTGATGGTTTCTTTTATGCTGCCGTTGGAACATAAATACGGAGCAGATAAATCGAGGATCGTTTTATTGGTTCTTGTGGTTGTGGGCGTGTTTATATGTACGCTGCTCGGAACGGCATTAAGCAGTGGGAACGTCGGGATCGGTTTGACGATACGGGTGGCTGTCGGTATTTTTGTTCTGGGCATGGCTGCGATCGGCGTTTCGTTGTATGTGACACAAAAGATCTATGAGCGGAAGGATTTTTAGTCGGGAGAGAATATGGCGGGGTTATTGATAAAAGATTTGAAAAACATATCCAATCAGTTTGTTTACTATCTTGCGGCGTTTTTTGGACTGATCGTTTTCAGCGTGCTGACTGAAAATATTTACATTTTAGGAGGCATTGTATTTTTAAGTGTTTCGCTGCCTCTTTCAGCTTTGACGGCGGATGAAAAAGTTAACTTTGATGCGTTTGCGTTGGCGGCGGGAATATCACGTAAAAAATTGGTTCTTTACAGATATATGGTTGCGTATTGTGTAGGGATTCCTTTGCTCGGATGCGGATATGCGGTGGCAGCTTTGGCCGGATATCTGGATTTCAGAGCTGTTGCGGCACTGGCAGCTTACGGCGGAATAAGTTTTTTTGTCATCAATGCCATGTTCCCGATTGTGCTCAAGAAGGGACCGGAACATGCACAGGCGGCATATCTGATCATGTTTACAGGGGTGGTCCTGATGAGCGTATTTTTTGCTGTCGCTATAGAATTGTTGGGAACGGTCGCTGTTTGGATCGTTGCTTTTTTACCGTTTTTTCTGGGGTGCTTCTCCTTTATTCCTTCAGCAATATGTGCGCTGAATGTTTATAAAAATAAAGATTTTTAGTAATTTGCATAGTATTATGTCTGACATATTCACGCGGAATAAAAGAATTAAGAGAAAGCGAGCAGAATTTTCTGCTCGTTTTATCTTTACAAGTTACAACATACATGATAAAATAATAGTTACAATCGATAAGGTGATAATATTATGAAGCTGACATTGATGTATTTCAGTCCCACGCACACGACAAAGAAAACAGTCAGTGCGGTCGGTAAAATTTTTTTTGAAAAAATGCTTTGTGAAACGCGTGTTGCAGATCTGACAAGCCTGGCAGGAAGGATGCGTGAATATTCTTTTGCTGCGGAAGATGTATTAATTATAGGTGTCCCTGTATATGGCGGCCGAATTCCGCCGCTGCTGCATTCTTTTTTGAAGGGAATCAAAGGCAATGGCGCGAGGGCTGTCATTCTGACCGTTTACGGCAACCGTGATTATGATGACGCGCTTTTGGAACTTTACGATTTCATGACGCAGCAAAATTTTGTTGTCTGTGCGGCAGGAGCGTTTATCGGGCAGCATTCCTATTCGGAAAAGGTCGGTGCAGGACGGCCTGACGTGGAAGATTTGTTGGCGGCAGGCACGTTTGGTTTGGCTGCTTATGAAAAAGTTGTCAGCGGAAAACCGGTAGCAAAGAAAATCCGCGGGAAAAGACCCTATAAAGAATATTCTCCGTCCATGTTAAAACCCAGGCAGGCGCCATCGGAAGATCCTGCAAAATGTATTCGGTGCGGCAAATGCATTGAAGTTTGTCCCGTTTGCAATCTGGATGCAAAGCGGCACGATTCGGGCAGATGTATCGGCTGTGCTGCGTGTGTCAGATTTTGTCCCGTCGGAGCAAGACGCCTGAACGATGAAAATACGGTCAAGGCAAAAAAATGGCTGGAAGAGAATTGTCTTGCGCGCAGGACGCCGGAGTTTTTTATTTAGGAGAAAATGTATGAATGACACGCAGGAAAGGGAAAAACTGTTCCGAGAATTTTTTGGCGGGGATGACGGGGATTTTGTGACAAGGTTTGAATCGTTTCAGGCTTTGATGGTGCAGTACAATTGCGCGGTACGGGAAGTGCGCACAAAGTTTGAAGTTCTCAACGAGGAATTATCTTACCGCACGAGCAGGAATCCCATTGAGAGTATTTCGTCCAGGATCAAAACGCCGATCAGTATAGCGGGAAAACTGCGCAGGTTAGGGATCGAGCCGACGGTAGAAGCGATCTCGGATCATCTGAATGATGTGGCAGGCATACGGGTCATTTGTTCGTTTATCGATGATATATACAGTGTGGCGGAAATGTTGGCGAAGCAGGATGACATTACAGTTGTTCAGATCAAAGATTACATCCGAAAGCCAAAATTGAACGGATATCGCAGTTATCATATGATTGTGGAAGTTCCGGTATTTTTTTCGGACGGTAAAAAGATGACGAGGGTCGAAATTCAGCTGCGGACGGTGGCAATGGATTTTTGGGCGAGTCTGGAACATCAGATGAAATACAAAAAAGAGAATACAGGCATGCCGGAGATCGCATCCGAACTGAAAAGTTGCGCCGAGACGATTGCGGCTACGGATGCGCGTATGTTGGGGATCCGAAAAAAGATTGAAGCATTGCAGGAACAAGGTAAGTAATTTTAACGAAAATCTTGATTTTGAAGGTGTTTTGTATTATAATGTTTTTGCACCGGGAACAGAACCAGCTCCCGGATGCCGGGGGTAGTACATATGGATGGAAAGAAAGATCTGTCGGCGATTCCGGAGTCTGAGTTTGCAAAACAGCAGGAAGTCATGGATGTGGGCAAATGGCTTGCAAGCGAAAAAGCCGGGCGCGATCTGTGCGGCTCGATGACGTGGTGTGTGTATTGCGTCAAAGGCGAGACATATCCTTGTGCAAAAGCCAAGTTCCGTGAAAAAATGGAAACGGCGCTGGATGAAATTACGTATGACCTGACGGAGCAGGCTGCGTCTGAAGAAAAAATGACGGAAGAAGCGGCGGGCAACGCTGAGGATAAATGCAGCGAAGAAGACTTGAGGGAAGATGCGGCTGAGAAAGATACCGAAGAGGCTTTGCGGGAAGATACGGAGGAAGAAATTGCATTGACGGACGTTTCAACTTCTGAACCACTGGATACGGTATTGGAGGAAAATGTCCCGGACGGGTATGAGCTTGTGACGAGATATCGGCGTTCTTTCCGGTCGCGCCTCATACAGAATGCCTCGGCGCAGGATGTCTATACGGAGCTGAAAAACGCATTGCTGGGATATGGGGGCGTAAAGTCACGGATGTGTCTGAGCGGGGAAAATTTTCGCGCCGACGGGAAAAAGATCGCGAAGTTTGTCATTACAGGTAAAAAACTTTCTGTGTTTTTTGCGTTGGAACCTTCCGAATTTGAAAACAGCGGCTATCGGTTTGAAGATGTTTCGGATAAAAAATCACATAAAGAGACTCCTTTGCGGGTCAAAATCACATCGCGGCGTTCTTTGAAACAAGCGAAAGAGCTTTTGGAAATTCTTGCTTCGAAAAACGGATTGCCGGAAGTGGGATGTATTTATACGGATTTCCATTTCCCGTATAAGACGGACGAGGCATTGATCCGGGCAGGATTGATCAGACCTTATTTGTCCCTCATAAAGAAAAAACAAAAATAATGATAAATGCGTCGGATCATCCGACGCATTTTTTACTCGGATGCGGATGTGCTTGAGATTTGTAAGGAAAGGAAATACGATTTTTCGGGGAATATTGACAAGAGTGAAAAACTCATTTATAATGGATTAGGAGGTGTCGGGATGGATAATAAATATAGCGTTATTTTTACGC
>USSJ01000065.1 GCA_900557285.1 uncultured Clostridia bacterium
CACGGAGCTTGTGATCGTGATCGCGGTGATTGCGATCCTTGCGGCGGTCTTGATCCCGACGTTTACAAGTCTTATCGATAAAGCGAACCAGTCCTCGGATATTTCGGCGGTACGAGATATGAATCTGGCATTGAAAAATGCGGAAGCGGCAGGGAATAAGCCTGAAGGCGCAAGCCAGGCGATGGATATATTGGAAGAAGCGAACTTAGACGCGCGCGGATATAAGGCTCTTGCGGGCGATCACGTAATTTATTACAATTTGGATCTGAATGCAGTTCTTTATATGTATATTGGTGAAGACGGCTATGTAGTTGAATTTCCGGAAGAATATAAAGATGTCAGCTTTTATGATGAAAGCTATACCGGAAAGTGGTTTGATCTGAGCGCAAGAATGGCTGGCGATGAGACTTGGAAAAATGCGGCACAGGTTTCTGTAACGGGTCTTAGCTCTTTGTTGGTGACAACTGCTCCGAACGAAGGTGAAGAGGTTGCTGAAACACCGACGACTTCTGCTGTAATCATGGACGGAGACAAAATTGTAGGCGCAAAAGTCGATACAGCAGCAAAACTTGTTTCCGTCGTGGAGTATATAGAAACGTTGGAAGACGAAGGAGAAGGCTTTACTTTGGTTTTGGGTGACGACGTAGATTTGATGAATTCCGAGTGGAAACCGATTTCCGAATATCGCGGTAATTTCTATGGGAATTATCATACGATCGATAATATGCAGATTACCGACATTACGGCGGAAGCAGAGCCTTATAGTGCTAAAACACAGGCTACAAGTTATTATTATTATGGATTTATTTCTGTTTTTTCGGGAAAAGAATTCAAAAATGTAACGTTTAATAATGTAAAAATTGATAAGCCCGGACAGAGTTATGATATTGGTAAAGGGAACAAAAGAAATAACCACACGGTCGGCGGAGCAATAGGCGGAATTGTGGTGCCGAATCAGTATTATAATTCTGAATATGTGGTGACAGTTGAGAATGTAACGGTTAATGGATCGATTACGGCATTTAGTCGCGGTGGCGGAGTTGTTGGATATATTGGTGGTTACAACGGTTCAAATGATTATGAAAAAAGTCAGATGACATGCACTGTAAATCTTACAAATTGCATTAATAATGCGGACATTACAACGGTGTGCAATAACGAAGATTTAACAAATAATGGAGGCAATGGATTCCGGACGATTGGCGGAATTCTTGGAACATCCAATCAAAGACAAGGGAGCGCCGTTATTAATTTCACCGGGTGTCAGAATAACGGAGATATTAGCGGTACGCGCGTTGGTGGAATGATTGGAGATGTTCACGTTTCCGATAATGAAAATGGAGGAACCTTTAACTTTAATGGATGTAGTAATAGTGGAAAAGTCACTGTAATGCAAGTGCAGGTAAGCAACGCGACTACATCATGGAGTGGTGGCGGTGGAATATTTGGTTATGTGCAAGGTGGCTATAATTATGAGTTGAACATAACTAATTGTACAAACAGCGGTGAAATTGTTGACGAAAGCGGGTTCGCTGGCAGAGCATTCTTAGGAACAATTATTGGTGGTGCAGATGATTCTTCAAATGTAACACTTGTTATGAGCGGAAACACGAATACAACTGCATTTACTGCGGATTCAGACAGAAACAACAACAAATTGACTGGCAGTTCAAATGGTCAGAAGATTCGTACATTCCTGTTTAGTTCCGATAACTGATTCAATCTAAAAAACCAGCGGAAGCAATTTGCTTCCGCTGGTTTTTTTATATAAAATTATTCCGCTAAAACGTCTTTCATATCGTATTTGCCGGCGGGTTTTCCGCACATGAATTTTGCCGCTTTCACGGCGCCTGCCGCAAACACCTTTTTACTGCGCGCGCTGTGGGAGATCGTGATGATCTCGTCTTCTCCCGCAAACATCACTTCGTGTTCCCCGACGATCGTGCCGCCGCGCACCGCGTGAATGCCGACTTCCGCTTTTTTACGCGCCCCGACCATTCCTTCGCGTCCGTAAACAAATTCTTTCGTACCCCCGAACGCTTCGTTCACGCTCTCTGCGAGCATATACGCCGTGCCGGAAGGGGCATCTTTTTTCAGGTTATGATGCCGTTCAATGATTTCCACGTCAAACGATTCACCCAAAAACTCTGCCGCCTCTTTGACGAGCTTCTGCAAAAGATTGATCCCCACGGACAGATTCGCCGTCTTAAAAACGGGTATGCATTCTGCCGCCTTTTCGATTTGTTTGAGCTGTGCGTCGCTGTATCCAGTCGCCGCCAAAATCACGGCACATCCTGTCTTTTTGGCATAATTTAAAAGATTGTCCAGATTGGCGGCACTCGAAAAATCGATGACCGTATCCGGCTTTTCCTGTACTTTTTCAAAACTGTCATACACGGGTACATTCTCAATGTTTCCGCTCTTTAAGTCTACGCCCCCGATACATTCCGTTTCGGCGTCCGCGTTGACAAGTTCCAAAACGTTCCTGCCCATATGCCCGAAAATTCCGCTGATCAGAATTTTTACCATATCGATCTCCTTATTTCATCTTTTTTATTTTTCGTTGCCCGATCGTCCATTTATCGTTGTATGGATCGTTTATCGTTGTTGATAAGAATCCCCGCGCGTACGCGCGGGGAATTGTTTCTTTCCGCTTTTGTCTGAACCGACGGGCAAAAACTCTGCCGACGTTTTGTTCAGACGTAACGAGGCGGCAGGGGAATGTCAGCAAGTCACATTCAAGCCGAATTCGCGCAAAGCTTTGCGCAGGGCGTCTGCGTGTGCCGGTTCGATTTCCGTGAGCGGTGCGCGCGGGATCCCGCCGTTTAAACCGATCATGTTTGCCGCCGCTTTGGCGCAGATGGGATTGACTTCCGTGAAAAGGTTGTCGATCACGGGCAGCATTTTATCCTGAATGGCGTTTGCCGAAGCTAAGTCGCCCTTTTTGACAAATTCATACATTTGTTTTGTCTCTTTGGGCAGGATATTGGAAGATACCGAGATAAGTCCTGCGCCGCCGATCGCAAGGATAGGGAGATTCAGATGATCGTCGCCCGAATACATATCGCATTTGCCGCGGATCATGCGCGCCGTCGTTACGATCTGTTCCATGTTTCCGCACGCTTCCTTGATCCCCGCAATGTTTTCGATCTCGGCAATGCGTTTCATCGTCGCGGGCAGTATATTTACGCCCGTGCGCGGGGGCACGTTATAGCAGATGATCGGAATGCTGACAGAATCTGCGATCGCTTTATAATATTCATAGATCCCGTTCTGCGTGCATTTGTTGTAATAGGGGGTAACGACGAGCAGCCCGTCCGCACCCATTTTTTCTGCGGTTTTGCTCGCTTCGATCGCGTGAGCAGTGCAGTTGCTTCCGCTTCCGAACACGATCTTGGCGCGATTGCCTATTTTTTTGACGGAATACTGCATCACTGCAAGTTTTTCATCTTCGGTCATGGTCGCGGGTTCGCCCGTGGTGCCTAAAATGACCAGCATATCCGTTCCGTTTTCGATCTGGAAATCGATCATTTTTCCGAATGCGTCAAAATTGACGCCGCCCTCTTTCGTGAACGGCGTGATCATCGCCGTCGCGGTACCGTTAAAAAAATTAAGCATGAAATCCAACCTCTGCTGATTTGTTTTTTCTTTCTGGAACTTTAAAAATTTCGTGACGCTTTCCGTGCGCCTTTGCTCCGGAAAATCAGATATAATTTTCCGCGCAGAGCAGTTCTGCCATCAGTACAGCGCCGCCGGCTGCACCGCGCAGGGTATTGTGCGAAAGACATACAAATTTATAATCGAATACGATGTCTTCGCGCAGTCTGCCGACCGAAACCGCCATGCCGTTTTCCAGCATGCGGTCAAGCTTTGCCTGCGGGCGGTTGTCTTCTTCAAAATAGTGGATAAACTGTTTGGGCGCGGAAGGCAGATTCAATGCCTGCGGTACTCCTGAAAATTCTGCCCACGCTTTGAGGATCTCTTCTTTGGAAGGCTTCGTGTCGAACGATACAAATACCGCCGCGGTATGCCCGTCCGAAACGGGAACGCGCAGGCATTGTGCCGTGATCTTCGGCGTGTCCGTCGTAACGATCTCGCCGTTTTCCACGTGGCCCCAGATCTTTAAAGGTTCGCGTTCGGATTTCTCCTCTTCGCCGCCGATATAGGGGATGACGTTGTCGATGATTTCGGGCATACGGTCAAACGTTTTGCCTGCACCGCTGATCGCCTGATAGGTGGAAACAGCTACTTTGGAAATGCCGTATTTTCTGAGCGGGTGCAGGGCGGGAACATAGCTTTGCAGCGAGCAGTTGCTCTTTACGGCAATAAAGCCGCGCTTTGTTCCGAGCCGTTTTTTCTGTGCTTCGATGACCTTTGCGTGTTCGGGGTTGATCTCGGGGATGATCATCGGGACGTCGGGTGTAAAACGGTGCGCCGAATTGTTCGAGATGACGGGAACTTCTGCTTTTGCATATTTTTCTTCCAGCGCTTTGATCTCGTCTTTTTTCATGTTCACTGCGCAGAACACGAAATCGACCATTCCCGCGATCTTATCAATATCCTTTTCCGCGTCGAGGACGATCATGTCCGCAAATTTTTCGGGGATCGGGGAAGTCATTGCCCATCTTCCGGCGACGGCGTCGCGGTATTTCTTTCCGGCCGATGCAGGGGATGCCGCCAGTGCGGTTACGTGGAACCAGGGATGGTTTTCCAAAAGCAGACTGAATCTCTGCCCGACCATACCCGTTGCGCCGATGATCGCTACATTGTAGTTTTTCATTTCAGTACTCCTGTAAAAATAGTTTGTGCGCTGCGCCCCGAAAAAAAACTGCGGCGCAGATGCACCGCAGTGAATAAGAATCAATATCTGTCCGAACCGCTGGTACATCCGTACCGGCGTTATATGATTTCTTCGGGCTAATAGTTCTCCACGTTGGTGACAGTCGCAAAGGTATTCTCCCTTGCGCCCAGCAGCAGGGGCTGCGGATACCTTCCTGCGCTTCGGCGGGGATGCCCTTTCTGTCTGCCAGTTTCCGCTCTTTTGCGGCAGTCGTACTGTTGCTCGCCCGCTCCTCTATTTCGCAGGGGTATTGTAGCATATCTTCCCGTAAAAGTCAAAGCATTTTCTGCCGCGCTCTCCAAAATTCTGAAAGGATAGGGCTTTTCTGCCCGATTTGTGTTTTGTTTATAAAAATTTTTGCAAGCGCGGATATTTTAATTGAAAAATTTTACACTTTGTAGTAGAATAGGAGATAAGATTTTTACGGATGCCGTTTGCGGTATCCGGGAGGTATTATGGCGCAAGGCGAAAAGAAAGGTTTTATTGCCCGCATGCTGGAAGGGAAAGAGCGCGACGAAGAGTATGCAAGAAGCACTCTGCCTTCCAACCGCTGGGCTTTGTTCTGGGATATTTTCAAGGGCAGATTTTCCAAACTTGTCATCGTAAATTTGCTGATGCTTCTCTTTTGCATTCCGCTCATTGCGGTGTTTATTTTCCGCTATACCTGGCTGAATGTCATGGGCAGCACCTATCCGTTTTCCGGCGGACTGCTTGTCGGATTTCCTGCGTATCCGAATATGGTCGGCGTTCCCGAACAGCTGGTTATTTCCTCGCAGCTGACTTTCGGACTCTTTCTGATCGTGGCGGCGCTGATCGCGGCGATCGGGATTTCGGGCGGCATGTATGTTATCCGTAACATGGTCTGGACGGAAGGTATTTTCGTCGCCAACGATTTCTGGCGCGGCATCAAGATCAATATCGGCATTGTGCTGGAATCCACGCTTTTCTATTCGATCGCGCTGTGGCTGTTTACTTTTTCCATCGACTGGTCGGAATGGATCCTTGCGGTCGGGGAAGGAAACTCCGTCCTGATGACTATTTCCATTGCGATCTCGTATATCGCGATCGCGGTCGTTACCATCATGTATCTGTGGATGCTTTCCATGGGCGGAAGCTATAAGCTCAAGTTTTTCCAGCTTCTGAAAAATTCTTTCCTCATGGCGTTCGGACTCATCTTCCAGAATGTTTTCTTCGTCGTTCTGATGGCGATCCCTCTGCTTTTGGTGCTTCTGGGTTCGTTCTTCCAGATGATCGGTATAATTATTCTTATTCTGTTCGGGTTGTCCTATATGCTTTTGGTCTGGCTGGATTATTCGCAGTGGGCGTTCGATAAATTCTTCGAATCCAAACGCGAAGGCGGAAAAGTCAACCGCGGTATTTATGCAAAGGTAGGCAAGGGTGGCGCGCAGAGCAAGGCGGTTCAGGAATACCAGGCAAACCTCGAAGCCGCGATGAGCGTCAAGAGCGATCTTTCTTCGCGTCCCATTAAGCCGATCACGGATGATCTGAAAGTGTACGAACTTCCCGATTCGTTCTCGCGTGAAGATCTGAAAAAACTGCGCGAATCCAAGGAGATCATTGCCGAAGATACGCAAAAGTATGCGGAAGAACACAAGAACGATGAAAAATATGTAACGTACAATGCCCAGTTCGATAAGCCGAAGGAAGAAGAGGACACAAAAGGCAAGAAGGGCAAGAAAGACAAGAAAGCCAAAGCGGACGAAAAAGAAGCGGACGGTAAAGACAAACAATGACCGGCGCTTATACTTCGCTTGCCGAATGGTTTGAATATCTGAATGCAGACTGCGACTATGAAAAATGGTCGCAGTACTTGTATAACCGACTGACGGGATTGGGCATTCAAAGCGGAAAGGGCATGGACATCGGGTGCGGCAGCGGCGCGTTTACGCGGGCGCTTGCCGGGTTCGGGTACGACATGACGGGGTATGACTGCAGTACGCAGATGCTTTCCAAAGCGGAGAGACTGGGTACGGGGCCGCGCGTGCGATATATTTTATCGGATGCGCGCAAAGTGCGCGTCATGGGCGGGCGCGCGGATTTTGCGATCTGTGTCAACGATTGTCTCAATTACATTCCGCAAAAAGAGGTCCCTTC
>USSJ01000066.1 GCA_900557285.1 uncultured Clostridia bacterium
ACCCATCGAAAAACCTGTGGACGGATATCTCAAGCGGTACCGCGCCCAGGTTACTTCCGCGAGCCGCGGCGCTATTTTCAAAAAATAATTGCACGCTTTTATTCTGCGGCAGGCAACCTGCCTGCCGCAACAGAAAAACGCGGCCGCGTTTTTTATGAGGTGTACCATGGAAAACACGAAAAAATTACAGATCTTTGATTCCACCCTGCGCGACGGCGCACAGGGTGCGAATATTTCTTTTTCCGTCGACGACAAGATCAAAGTGATCGAAACGCTCGACGGGCTGGGCATCGACTTCATCGAAGCGGGCAATCCTTTTTCCAATCCCGCCGAAATGCAGTTTTTCCAGCGCATTCAGGGAATGAAACTTTCTCATGCGAAGATCGTTGCATTCGGTTCCACCCGCCGCAAAGGCATTTCGGCGGCAGAAGACAGCAATCTGAAGTCCTTGCTCGCCGCCAATACCGAATACGTCGCCATTTTCGGCAAAAGCCATATCCGCCACGTTAGCGATGTCATCAAAGCAACTCCGGAAGAAAATCTCGCCATGATCCGCGAGAGCGTGGAATTCCTTTCTTCGCACGGCAAAAAAGTCATTTTCGACGCCGAACATTTCTTCGACGGCTATAAAACCGACTCCGCTTACGCCTTATCCGCTTTGAAAAGCGCGCACGACGCGGGCGCATATTGCCTGTGCCTGTGCGATACGAACGGCGGCATTTTCCCCGACGAAGCGTATGAGATCACCAAAAAAGTGACGGATACGTTCCCCGACAGCATCGTCGCGATCCACTGCCACAACGACGGCGGACTCGCCGTCGCCGATTCCATCGAAGCGGTCAAGGCGGGCGCACGGCAGATCCAGGGCACTTTTTTAGGATTCGGCGAACGCTGCGGAAACGCAAACCTTTCCACGATCATCTGCAACCTGCAATTAAAACGCGGCTACGAGTGCATCCCGACCGAAAATCTCAAAGATATTTACGAGAGCGCCGCCACCATCGCGGACACCGCCAACATGGCGATCCCCGCCAATCAGCCCTACATCGGCATGAACGCGTTTGCGCATAAGGCAGGCATGCATGCGGACGGCGTGCTGAAATATTCCTCTTCTTTTGAACACATCGATCCCGAAATCATCGGCAACAAGCGAAAATTCCTGCTTTCGGAAATTTCGGGGAAAAGCGCGATCTACGACAAACTCAAAAACTATTTCCCCTCTCTCGACAAAAACGGCAAGGAAATGGGCGACATCGTCAACGCACTCAAAGAACGCGCCCTTTCCGGTTACCAGTACGAAGCCGCCGAAGCAAGTTTTGTTCTTCTCGTCGAAAAGATCTTGGGAAAATACAAATCCTCATTCGATCTCATCAATTACAAAGTCATCAACGAACAGCCTGCGATCGAAGGGAAAGTCGCTTCCGCGATCATCAAAATACGCGTAAACGGCGTTACCAAGATCTCGGCATCCGACGGCGAAGGCCCCGTCCACGCCATGGACCTTGCCCTGCGTTCCGCTCTTTCCGAGTTCTATCCCGAAATCGCACAGGTGTCCCTGACCGACTTTAAAGTGCGCGTTCTCGATTCGGACAAAGCGACCGCCGCAAAAGTCCGCGTACTCATCACATCCGCAAACAGCTGCGACAGCTGGACAACGGTCGGCGTTTCCGAAGACATCATCGAAGCGAGCTGGCTCGCCCTCACCGATTCCATCGATTACGCCCTCATGCGCCGCGGAAAATAATGTTTTCCCCCGCCGCTCCGCTTTCTTTAGCGGAGCGGCGTTTTTTATGAAACCGATTTGCAAACCGCGGCTTTATTGATTTGTCCTCCCGCCGCAAATCTGCAAAAAATGTTAAAATCACTTTACAATTTTTGTCAGGATTGCTATAATGCAAGCATAAGGGAATCATTTCCAAAAAAATTTTATAAAGGAGCACGAATGAAAAGAAGTATTTTCAGGACAGCTGCTGCGCTTTTCTGCGCGGTTGCCTGCGTATGCGGTTTTGCCGCCTGCGCGAAAGGCGAACAGAAAAAGGCTGTGGAGAACATAACCCTCAGCAAAACAGAGCTTGCGCTGGAAATCGGCGACGAAGAGACAGTTACGGCGACGGTTACGCCGGAAGACGCGTCGGAAAAAACAGTAACATGGTCTGTATCCCCTGCCGGGATCGCTACGGTATCCGAAGGAAAAGTTACCGCCGTTGCGGAAGGCGCGGCGACTGTTACGGCAACGGCGGGCGGCAAGAGCGCAACCTGCTCGGTTACCGTAAAAGCGCCCGAAACACCCGAAACACCCGAAACACCCGAAACAGTTCCCGTACGGTACACGGTAACGAAAGAAGAATGGGAAACGGCAATGAATCTGGAAAGCATTCCGAATCTTACCATCCGTATCCTGTCCGTAAACGGAACGGAAGTCGAATACAGGGATCTTTTCTACGATAACGGCAAATGGCATGACCTCTTTTCGGAAAACGGCCCCGACGGAGCCAAGGAACTCATCTCGGAACACTATTACCGGATCACGGGCGGAAAGACCGAAACGGGAACCTATCCCGGAGATTATTATTATCAAGAGGGAAACACCTGGATGGTTCAAAAAAATTATCAGTTCGTTTACTTTGACAGCGACGGATTCATCCGGTTTGCGACAGGGATCGTTTTTGATGATTTCCGCTTTAACGAAGAAAAAAATGTGTACGAATGCGAAAAAGGGACGATCCAGATGCCCGACGGCAGCATCGGCATTACGAATGCGGAAGCCGCATTTGAAGACGGCAAACTCATCCGTGTGAAAATATCCTCCGAATCGGTCGGCGATATAACCATGGAAGTGAGCGACTACGGCACAACATCGGTTACCCTGCCGGAAGCAACCGAAATCAATAACTAAGATTTAAAACAAACGGAAACTCATCTTTTGAATTTTCCACAAAGATCGCCTGCGGAATGATTCCGCAGGCGATCTTTTCACGTTTTTTATACATTTTTCACAATTTTAAGACAACGTTTTCCACAATTCCACGCGGATTTGTACACAACATACCGCAAAAAAAGAAACGAACGCAGGAAAAATTCCTTCCTTTTCCGCACGCTCGCACTGCCCGATCCCGCGTTGTACAAAGAAGCGCGGCCCCTCTTGCAGCCCTTTTGCGCACGGCTTACAGGGAGCCGAGCAAAGATTCCGCAAGCTCGTTGCCGCGGCGGCAGACGCAATAGCTCACCACTTCGGGCACGGTAAAATCCAGCGGGCGGATGACTTCGAGAGCGCCGCTTGCGATCTGTTTTTCCGCCATTTTCTGCGGCAGAAAACTGTAGCCGTGTCCGCCCAGAAGATATTCGATCATTTTGCCGCTGTTGTCGATCTCAAAACGGAACGCGTGCCGCGGCGGAAACAGAGAACGGATAAACTCGCCCGCTTCCCCGAATGCAAAATTGCACATCAGGTACTCGCAGGAGGCAAGCTCCTCCTTATGAATTCCGTTTTTGTACACATTGATCGACGGCGACGCCAAAAGCACCAACTTATCCGTAGAAAACCGCCGGCTCAGAAAACCTGTCTTTTTCAGCGGAAGATAGGAAAACGCCACGTCCAGAATATTGTCCTGCAGCATCTGCAGAAGATCCAGCGAATGTCCGAGAACCACTTTCAGCGCCACATCCTTATGCTTTCGGAAAAAACCGCTCAAAAGCGGATACAAACTGCTTTCATACACCGCATTGATCGCCCCGACGCGCAGCTGTTTGTCATACCGCGCCGCCGAGTTTACCTCGCGGATAAAACTTTCTTCCAGATCGTTGATGCGCAAAGCATAACTTAAAAACAACTGACCTTCTTCCGTCAGCTCTACCCCGCCCTGCTTGCGCGTGAAGAGTTTCTGTCCCGTTTCGTTCTCCAGCTCCGCAATGCGGTTTGTCACCGTGCTCTGCGCCACATACATCCGCTCCGCCGTGCGCGTAAAATTTTTCAACTTGGAAAGCATGATAAACGTCTTGATCGATTCACTGTTCATTTCTGCCTCGCTTACAATCGAAAATACCGATTAGCATAATTAAAATTATCTATTTTATAAATCGTTTACAAATTATATCATATGTGATATAATAGAGCAACAAAAAAGCAATGGAAAAATGATTTTTTTCGAAGGAGATACAATTTCTATGGGAATGACAATGTCGCAGAAGATCCTGGCCTACCATGCAGGGCTCGAGAGCGTGAAAGCGGGGCAACTGATCAACGCGGAGCTGGACATGGTACTCGGCAACGACATCACTTCGCCCGTGGCGGTGAAAGAATTTGAAAAGGCAGGATTTTCCTGCATCAAATGTCCCGAACGGGTCAGCATGGTCATGGATCACTTTACGCCGAACAAGGACATCAAGGCGGCGGAACAGGTCAAGACGGTGCGCAATTTTGCAAACAAATACGGAGTCGACAATTTCTTTGACGTGGGACGGATGGGAATCGAACACGCCCTTTTGCCCGAACAGGGACTGGTCGGCGCGGGCGATCTCGTGATCGGTGCGGACAGCCACACCTGCACGTACGGCGCACTCGGCGCATTTTCGACGGGCGTAGGCTCCACGGACATGGCGGCAGGCATGATGAGCAACAAATGCTGGTTCAAAGTTCCTTCCGCGATCAAATTCGTACTGAAAAACAAACCCGCAAAATATATCTGCGGCAAAGACATTATTCTGCACATCATCGGCATGATCGGCGTGGACGGCGCGCTGTATAAATCGATGGAATTTGTCGGCGACGGCATACAGTACCTTTCCATCGATGACCGCTTCACCATTTGCAACATGGCGATCGAAGCGGGCGCAAAGAACGGAATTTTCCCCGTAGACGACGTAACGCGCGAATATTTAAACGGCAGATTCAAACGTGAGATCCGCGTATTCGAAGCGGACGCGGATGCGGAATACGAACGCGTGATCGAAGTGGATCTTGCAACGCTCAAACCCACCGTTGCCTTCCCCCACCTGCCCGAAAACACGAGAACGCCCGAAGAATGGGGCGACGTGAAGATCGATCAGGTCGTGATCGGATCCTGCACAAACGGACATATTTCCGATTTGCGCATTGCGGCGAACATTCTCAAAGGCAAACACGTCGCGAAAGGCGTGCGCTGCATCGTGATCCCTGCAACCAACACCATCTGGAAACAGGCGATGCACGAAGGTTTGTTTGACGTATTTATCGATGCGGGCGCCGTGGTTTCCACCCCCACCTGCGGGCCGTGCCTGGGCGGGCATATGGGTATCCTTGCGGCAGGCGAACGCGCCGTTGCCACCACAAACCGCAATTTTGTCGGACGCATGGGTCACGTGGACAGCGAAGTATATCTCGCCTCCCCTTACGTTGCGGCGGCAAGCGCGATCGCAGGAAAGATCGCTACCCCCGACGAAGTCTGATCACTTTTTAAATAAAAGCGATCCTGTTCCGCAAGCGGCGGATGTATGAAATTTTAAAACGAGGAGACTATTATGACAGTTAAAGGCACTGTTTTCAAATACGGCAACGACGTCGATACGGACGTCATCATTCCGGCACGGTATCTGAACACGACTTCGGAAACGGAGCTTGCGTCCCACTGCATGGAAGACATCGACAAAGATTTTGTAAAAAAAGTCAAAAAAGGCGACATCATGGTCGCGCAGGATAATTTCGGCTGCGGATCTTCCCGCGAACACGCACCCATCGCCATCAAAGCGAGCGGCATTTCGCTGGTCATCGCCAATTCCTTCGCGCGCATTTTCTACCGCAACGCCATCAACATCGGGCTTCCCATTCTCGAATGTCCCGAAGCGGTCGCCAATATCAAAGCGGGCGACGTCGTATCCTGCGACCTTTCCAAGGGCGAGATTGTCAACGAAACGACGGGAAAAACCTTCAAAGCGGAACCCTTCCCCGAATTTATACAGAACATCATCGACAAGGGCGGCCTGATCGCTTCCATCAAAGCGGCAAAATAAGGCAGAAAGCATGTCGTGCTTTCAAAGTTTCGGCAATATTTTCGCCGAACGTATCCTGAAATCATGAGCGAAAGTCCAAAAAAGAGGTAATTTTATGAAAAAACATATAGCAGTACTCGCGGGCGACGGAATCGGCCCCGAGATCACGGACGCCGCCATCGCGGTGATGAAAAAAATCGGCGAAAAATTCGGACATGAATTTGAGTTTGAACAGCTTCTGATGGGTGTTTGCGCCATCGAAAAGACGGGCGAACCCCTGCCCCAGTACACGATCGACCGCTGCCTCGCATCCGACAGCGTTCTGCTCGGTGCAGTCGGCGGAGCCGTCGGCGATAAGCGCATCGAAAATCTTCCGGGGCATCTCCGTCCCGAAGCGGGACTTTTAAAGATCCGCGCAGCGCTCGGTCTGTATTCCAACCTGCGCCCCGCCAAACTTTTCCCTGCCCTTGCCGGCGCCTGCCCGCTCCGCAAAGACATCGCGGAAAAAGGCATTGACCTTGTGGTCGTTCGCGAGCTCATCGGCGGGATCTATTTCGGAGAACGCGGCAGAGGCGTCGGCGAAGGCGGCGAATTTGCTTACGACACCGAAAAATACAGCGTGGAAGAAGTAAAACGCATCGCAAAGATCGCTTTTGAACTGGCGCGCAAACGCTGCCATCACGTAACCTCGATCGACAAGGCAAACGTGCTCGAATCTTCCCGTCTGTGGAGAGAAGTCGTACACGAGGTCGCAAAAGATTACCCCGACGTGGAACTGACCGATATGCTCGTGGACAATACCGCCATGCAGCTCGTGAAAAACCCTTCGCAGTTTGACGTGGTGCTCACTTCCAACATTTTCGGCGACATCCTCTCCGACGAAGCCGCCATGATCACGGGGTCCATCGGCATGCTCGCATCCTCTTCACTGGGTGCCACCAAACGCGGCCTGTACGAACCCATCCA
>USSJ01000067.1 GCA_900557285.1 uncultured Clostridia bacterium
GCCTGCCGAGGCAAATATTTGCCTCGGCAGGCGGATACAATGAATAACCAAAGGTAAAATTCCGACCGTTTTTAAAATAAAACCAATCGGCTTTCAAGCTCTTTGCTTTTATTGCGCCAACCCGATCCACACCCGAAAGCCCGACCCACGCTTTGCGTCTTATAAATCAGGAAAGGAGCGAACCGTTGTTCTCACGGAAATCTCCGCTTCGGTTGGATGTTTCCGTTTCAATAAAAAACGTACGCTGCGCTTTGGTTGCATTTTTTGTGATCACAAAGACGCCGTTAACGCTCGCCAGATAATACTGTGAGTCTGCAATGCTCTGAAATTGCACACCCTCTCCGTTCTCTCCGACAAGCGTTCGGAACGTCATGTCGATCTTATCTGCCACGGCCTCTTTACTCGCGGGATCTTCCGAATCCTGCGTGATCACGATCTCGCCCGAGGTCGGATCCGCCCATATATACAATCCCGGCTTGTTGTACGCCTGAATAGAGACATAGGCTTCCCCCGTTTTACCATCCGGAACATACT
Source organism: uncultured Clostridia bacterium (assembly GCA_900557285.1). Classification (GTDB taxonomy): domain Bacteria; phylum Bacillota; class Clostridia; order Christensenellales; family Borkfalkiaceae; genus Borkfalkia. Next base: position 535 of record USSJ01000067.1, read on the forward strand.
TTGCTTCTTCGATCTCCCAAAGCATGTCGTCCGTATCGTCCAGATCGCTCTCCTGCCAAAGAAGCAGATCGATCTTCAGCGGGTACAGATAGGCAGACCCCGAATCCTGCTGCGGATTTTTAAAATTGCGATGCGACAGCGGCATGCCGTTGCTGTCCGTGATTTTGCTCGCAACCCCCGTCAGCCCCGTGGATGTTTCCGCCACGTATTTAATATAGCCGTTTTGGTCAAATTCCAGTTCCGCAATGCACGCCACGCGGCGGTATCCGCTCCCGTACGGCAGAGAACCGTTATGATAGATCATATACGTGCTTCCGCCGAAATCAAAAATCGCCGGATGATTCGTATTGGAAGTAGCCGTCGGATCCATCAGAAGATTGCCGTAATCCCACACCGCTTCCCATAACGTATCGTTCACGCTGTATGCAAGCGCTTCGCGCCAGCCCGCCGCATAGAACATATAGAATTTCCCGTTTCGTTCATACAGATACGGCGCTTCCGTGAAAGTATTTCCGACCGGATTCTTGCTGTAACAATCCAGCCGCATGATGTCCCAATCGGCAGGATCCGACGAATCTTTATAGCTCGTCTCTCCGCCGTAACAAGGCTGCTGCGTCTTGCGGTCGATCACCTTTATGCTTCCTGCGCCCGACGCACTGCGATCTACGATCTCCAACGCGACCGAATACCCTTCCGCACGATACTCGCTTGTTGCGTCCGTGATCTCGACCTGCGCCATAAAACAATTGCTGTTGCCCCAGGCAATATAGAATTCATCCTTTCCGTCCTTGTCCGTATCATAAATCAGTGCAGTCGGATCAATATCGTTCCAGCGCGCTATATCTTTCGTGGCATCATCACGGTTATCCGTCCACGAACTGTACACGAGCGGCTGACTGTAACAGGTAAACGGCCCCGTCGGATCTTTCGATACGGCCACCCCGATGCATTGATCCCCGTTTTCGTTCGCCGTTACCGCCCCCGCCGTTGTATCCGACCAGCAGCAGAACAGGAACCAATAATACCCCTCATACTTCACGACCTGTGCCGCCCATGCGGAATTATAACTCTTGTTTGTCCACGGAACGTCGCGGATATCCATGATGATACTTTCCGCCTTCCAGCTTAAAAGATCCGTCGAAGAATAGCAGATCCATTCCGGCATATTATACTCACCTGTTTTTGAAACATCGTGCCCTGCATAAAGATATACCGTTTCGCCCTCTTCTCCGCTCTCTACCAAAACCGAAGGATCCCCTGCATACGTCAGAACTTCTTTGTCGCCTTTCTGCCAAAGCGTACTCCCCGTATCCCAGGATGAATCATAACTGCTGTCGCCGACCCCGAATCCGCCGATCGGATTGCCGCCCGTACTTTTCTGAAGGCTTACTTCCTGCAATTCAGCCGTCACACTCGCAAACTGCGCCGTTAGGGTAATGTTTGCCTTCACTTGGAACGTATAAGGATTCTGTTCGGAAACGATTGCACCGCCGGCCTCCCAACCGATAAAACGCTGCCCTTCCGGTATCGACGCCGTTACCGTGCAATCCGCATTCTCCTCATATTCTCCGCCGCCCGTTCCGCCGATCACGGTAACCGTATATTTCGGCGGTTCGCTCTCATTCTCTTTTGTTCCGCACGCACTCAAAAATACCGTAAACACCAAAATCGGCAGCATTGCCAAAATCAGCAACGTTCTGAAAATTTTCTGTTTCATCTTTGCCCCCTCTTCTTACTTACCCGCCAACGTATGCAGATCATCTGCCGCGTGCAGCATGCCGATCTCGTCCCGCGAAAGAACTCTGTTATACACGGTCAGATTCGCCGCATAGGCCACTTGGTTCCCGTCCGTACCCCAGTAGGAACGGCCTATCCAGTTATCCTGCCCGTTCAAAACCGCATTCAATATTGCATCAAACCGATCGCCTGCATGGTAGACAGCCGCCCCGATACCGCCGTAAACGCGGTCTGTCGCCGCAGAACTTACATAAAATGAAACCGTGCGGCTGTACGGATCGAACACGACGGACGCCGTGATCCATTCCCCTGCAATGATCGTACAGAACCGATTCGCCTCCGGGTACGTGTCAAACACATCCGAATTGTTCAACGTGATGCGAACCGTACCGCTTTCAAACGCAAAGAAAATACCCGTTCCGTTTTGGTACCCATCCCCCGATGCCTTTGTCCCGAGCTGGAATATCCGCGCCCACGGTTTATAGAGCGTTTCCGCATACACGGAAACCGTCATGGTCAGCCCCGTCTGCAGCGTCGCTCCCTGCATGGCGTCCGCAGGTATCTTGAGCCCCGTCGTGGCGCTTGCCGAAGTGTCCCATCTGTCGCGGTCATGCAGCATATTTTCATCGAACAATTTTGTTCCCGTGATCCGCTGCTTCGTCGCCGCAAGAGATTGCGTTATGTCGGAATAAGAGGTGCCGTTCATAAACCGCACTTTCTCCGAAGAAGCATTCACAAGATTTTCTCCGCTTCCCGACAGCGGATATGCCGCAACCAGCCCATCCGTAAGATCGGGTTCCCGATAAAATGCCTCTAATGCTTCCAGCGCGGATTCCAAAGCCTGCGCCGCAGCGTCCACTTCCTGCTGCGAAGCTTCAAAATAATTCAAACCGCGCGCATTTTCAAGAGCTTGTTCCAGCGCTCCGTAAGTCTCCGCCCAACCGCCTGCCGACGTATCGTAATTTGATAAGGATAAGTTTTCCGCCTCTTCTTTGAGAGAGTTCAGGCGCGTAAAATCCGCATAATCCGCATTCACGCCCGCGATCTCTTCCGCAGTCAAAGCCTTTGCATACAGCGCCACGTTTTTCACGTTCATATCCGCCTGGCCCCAATAATTGTCCGCACAGCCCAGATGAAAATACTCCGCCGCATTGATAAATCCGACCGTATCGTAACTATAAGCGCCGCGGTCGCCGTCCGTATATGTATAGGTCTCCTGCAAAATACCGTTCAGATAAATTCTGATCGCGCTGCCGTCTACCGTCAGAATGTATTGAGAAAGATCCTGCATATTCAGCACACGGTCGGGTACTATATCATAATAAGCGCTCGTACTGCCCGTTTCGCCGTTCCTGTTCAGATGAAAACCGACTCCGCTTCCGCCCACACAGAAAAATTTTGCATCACACAAAGTCGGGTCCTGCGTCGCCGTAAACCCGAACATCGATTCATACTGGTTGATGAATGCACCTGTGACCGAGGCATTTATTACGACGGAAAAGCCTTCGCTCACTTGTCCTTTCAGAGGATTGGAAACGGAATATGCCGCCATGTTTCCGTTCGCCAGAATTCCGCCCGTGATCGTAAGTCCTGTCCCCGTTCCGAGCACAACAGAAGTGCTTCCTTTGCTGACCGCTGTCCATTCATCCGCGTCAAAAGCCGCCGAAGTAAAATCATACGACGCCGTCGGAACGACCGCCCCTGTTGTTGTACTCAGGCCCTCATATTCAACCCGCTCCGTCGTTCTCTCCGCATCCTGCCGTGCGCAAGACGCCAGCGTCGCGCCGGGCAAAACCAAAAGCAATGCCAGCGCCGCCGCCGCGATCCGCATCGGTATTCGCCTTAACTTCATTTCACTTTCCCTCCTGTTTCATTTTCATCGGCCGAATCCGGCCACTTTTAATCCAGAACAAAAACCGTCACGCTGTTTTTATCCAGTTTATAATCGAACGAATCTCCGCCGATCTTCACATTCGTTTCCGACGGCACGATGTTATGTTTTGCGCCTTCGTGCGTTCCGATCTCATTGATCACGTTTTCGTCTTCATCCGACAGCGTGATCACTTTCGCGCAAGTCTTTTTATTGAAATTCTTAAGTTCCACATGCAAATCCTGCGCCGTTCCGCTCGCATTGACGACTTTCAGCCAAATCTTTTCTCCGTCCGTCGTCGCCGATTGAAATACCCGCTCATTCACGCGCCAGACATTCTTTTCAAACAGAAAATTCCATTCCCCGTCTTTACAGAAATACGCGCTCATCTTTTTTTTGCCGTAAATAATTTTTAAAGTGTTCTTTTCCGGAGCATATCCTACAAATTTATCTTTTCCCATCAGCTCGCAGACTGTCCTGATAAAATCCACCCGTTTGTCAAAGGAAACATCGTACCCTTTATGATTCTTTCCGTACTGGCAGCTCATGGAAAAAGCATTGCAATCCATTGTCCCGCGATCTTCCACCCCGCGTACCCCGACGCCCACGATAAAGCTCTGCTCTCCTTTGATCCTGCGCATGTCAACTTCCACTTCGCACGCAGAATAATCCCCGTCCAGCCAAAATCCGTTGAACGCGTCCGCCTCGTCGATGATCAGCTCGCCGTCCGTGATCCTTCCGCCCGCGGCGCGCGGAAATGCCGTCCAGCCTCCCATGCCGTCTTTGAAATTATGGCAATACAAAAGTTTTCCGTCCCCGATCGCCCTGATACGTACTTCCCGTACCGCTACCTGCGTCGCGTGCGCGCCGATCAGGATGCCGCCCGCATTATCCTCGTCCGTTTCGCATACATCGTTCAATATGAATTTCCCCGTATTCCCCGCAAACATCTGCTGCACAAAATAATTCGGCGTCCGCATGATATCGCGCGGATTAAACCAGATAAGATCCGGCGTCCATTTATAATTGGCAGTCGACGCAAAAAGCGGCGCAAAGCACGTCAGTTTTACCACGTCGCTGTTCCTTTCACAACCCGTCAGAAACGCCGCTTCCGCGATCGCCGAACGCAGATTGTTCTCTCCGTTCAGACGCCCGCGTCCGTCGCTCATCGTGTGCATCGCATATTCGCCCATGAACACTTTCGCACCGTTTCGGTCATAACAATCATACCGCTTTGTATTGTCGATAAACCATTGGTAAGAATTGTAAACGTGCTCGTCTACGATCATGTCCCGATATTTTTCATTGATAATTTTCCAGTTGTCGTTCGAATCCTGCGGACGGATGTCCACGCCTGCCGTCGTAATCACCGTTATGTTGAACTTTTTCAAAAGATCCGTCTGTCTTTCGGCATATTCGTATTGCTGAAGCCCCATCAGGCACGCCGCAAAATTTTCAAAATATTCTCTGCCCCAGTTCTCGTTCCCGATCCCGACATACTCCAATGAAAAGGGCTCCGGATGCCCCATCCCGGCACGCACGCCTGCCCAATACGCTTCCTCTTTGTCTTCACTTTCCGTACTTCCTTTGGCAAAAAACAACAGATCCGCCACATTGTCGATCACTTCTTCTTTGAACATCTTCGTTCCGGGCATGATCCTGCGGTATCCTTCCCCGCGCTGCTCGCCCACGCGGATCTGACAAAGCAAACCGCAATGCACGACCGGCAACGGTGCCATTTTCAGATCTTCGCACAAACAAAAATATTCATAAAAACCGACCCCGTACGATTGCATATATCCCCAGGTGTTTGCGATCTGCCGACGCTTTTCCAACGGCCCGACCGTGCCGCGCCAACGATACTGATTTTCAAATACCTCATCCCCCTCCACGACGCAGCCGCCCGGAAAACGCAAAAACGACGGATGACATTCCTTCAAAACCTGCACGATCCGCGCCGAAAGTTTCCCGTTCCTGTATTTGTCCGCATCGCCCCAGACATCTTCCGGCAAGAGCGAGACATAATCCACCCCGATCCTGCCTCGTCCCCGAAACAAGATCACCAGCCTGCCCATTTCCGTTTTCACAGCTTTCACCGAACAGCTGACTTTTTTCCACGTTCCGTCGTTCCCCGAAAGGACGATCTCCGATTTTGTCGTCAGCTCTCCGCGTGCACCGCGCAAATAAATCTCCGCCGTTCCTTCAAATCCCAAAGGCTTTACCCACATACTGAAATGGTATGTCTTGCCTTCGTCCAGCGCCATGCCGTAATTATTCCAGCAGCCGACCGCATATCCCGGATTTTCCAAACGGTAAAACCCTCCGACACACAGCAAAAGGTAAGACGGATTCGTAGGAGCAATCCCGCCTTCTGTACTGATAGAATGCGGGCCCGCCCCCGAAATATCCCAATATTTATCCTTCATCTGCCTTAATTCTACCGGCACCGTACAGTTGTGCGCATCGTAGGAAAGATATTCAAACTCAAACGAATTATTGATCACCATTTCCGCGTTCAGGCCGCCGTCAGCCGCCTGATTAATGTCCTCAAAAAATAATCCGTATAAATGATCGCTGACCTTGATCCCTTGCTTTTTCTTGTCCAATGTATACCGAATCATCCGCTCACTCCCTTTCTTTATTAGCTCAATTCTATCATACAAATCTGATCA
>USSJ01000068.1 GCA_900557285.1 uncultured Clostridia bacterium
TCATTACTTTGAAAGGCGACAAAAAGGAATACGCCGCACCGGTTTCCTGCAAGCAGATCGCACAGGATATCAGTGAAGGACTTGCCCGCGCTGCGGTAGCGGCGAAGGTGGACGGAAAACTGGTAGACCTGGCGCATATCGTCGATAAGGATTGCGATGTGGAAATCATAACATTAAAGGACAGGGAAGGTTTGGACATTTACCGTCATACTACGGCCCATGTGCTTGCGCAGGCGGTCAAGGCGATCTATCCGACCAGTAAACTTGCGATCGGCCCTACGATCGACAACGGGTTCTACTATGATATCGATTTCAAAACTCCCATTACGCAGGAAGACCTCGGCAAGATCGAGGCGGAAATGAAAAATATTATAAAGAGCAATCTTCCCGTGGAAAGGTTCACGCTTTCGCGCGAAGACGCCATCAAACTGATGACGAAATACTCTGAAAAATACAAAGTCGAGCTGATCAAAGATCTCCCGGAAGGGGAAGAGATCTCTTTCTATAAGCAAGGCGGATTCACGGATCTTTGCCGCGGGCCTCATCTGCCTTCGACGGGCAAGATCAAGGCGTTCAAGCTGACCAGCATTGCGGGGGCATACTGGCGAGGCAATGAAAAGAACAAAATGCTGACGCGTATTTACGGCACTGCGTTTGCGAAAAAAGACGAAATGGACGCGTATTTTACGATGCTGGAAGAGGCGAAGAAACGCGACCATATCAAATTAGGTAAAGAGCTCGGGTTGTTTGCTTTCCTTAACGAGGGGAAAGGTTTCCCGTTCTTTTTGCCGAAGGGCATGGTCCTGAAAAATGTTCTGATCGATTATTGGCGACAGATCCATACCAGAGAAGGGTATGTGGAAGTCCAGACCCCGATCATACTCAATCGCAGCCTTTGGGAAACATCCGGACACTGGGATCATTATAAAGAAAATATGTACACGACGAAGATCGACGGGGAAGATTGCGCGATCAAGCCGATGAACTGCCCGGGCGGAATGCTGGTTTATAAATTGAATCCGCACAGTTACAAAGATCTTCCGATCCGCATGGGCGAACTTGGGATCGTCCACCGCCATGAAAAGAGCGGACAGCTCCACGGACTGATGCGCGTCCGCTGCTTTACGCAGGATGATGCTCATATCTTTATGCTGCCCGAACAGATCACTTCGGAGATCAAAGGCGTCGTAAAGATTATCGACGAAGTATACACCTTGTTCGGATTCAAATACCATGTCGAACTTTCGACCCGTCCCGACAACAGCATCGGCAGTGATGAGGATTGGGAGAATGCAACCAATGCTTTGCGGCTTGCATTGGACGAGTTGAATTTGCCGTATGTGGTCAACGAAGGGGACGGAGCTTTTTACGGGCCGAAGATCGACTTCCACCTGACCGATTCGATCGGCAGAACATGGCAGTGCGGAACGATTCAGCTTGACTTCCAGTTGCCGCAGCGTTTTGAAGCGGAATACACGGGCGAAGACGGTCAGAAGCATCGCCCGATCATGATCCACCGCGTTGTGTTCGGATCGATCGAGCGTTTTATCGGGATTCTGATCGAGCATTATGCAGGGAAATTCCCTGTTTGGCTTGCGCCCGTTCAGGTGAAAGTTCTGCCTGTTTCGGATAAATCCATGGATTATGCAAAAGAAGTGGAAAATGCATTCAAAGTAGCCGGACTTCGCGTGGAGACAGATGCGCGGAATGAAAAGATCGGATATAAGATCCGAGAAGCGCAGCTGGAGAAAGTTCCGTATATGCTGGTCGTCGGCGATAAGGAAAAAGAAGAAAAAACGGTTGCGGTGCGTATGCGCGAAAAGGGCGATATCGGTTCTATGAAATTGGATGAGTTTATCGCAAAAGTGAAAAAAGAAAACGACGAAAAGGCAGTATTTTAAGAAAATCGGCGTAAAAACAGTTGACAAGGCGGGTAATTTCTGGTATTATTATGCGGTAAAGCAGAAGTTACTTCTCGCCTTGCGGCAAGTACGTCGGCAAGAGCCTAAAAATCATAAAGGAAGAACGCAGATTTTCTGCGCTGTTTGTGATCGTTTGGAGCGGGTTGTAACATATGCAACCCGCTTTTGTATTTGTCCCGGAAGGGAAATATTGATTAAAGGACGGTATAAAACCATTAAAGATCAGCATCAGGTGAACGGAGAGATCCGCGATCAGGAAGTGAGAGTGATCGGCTCGGACGGTCAGCAGTTAGGTATCATGAGCGCGAGGGAAGCGCTGAATCTTGCCGAAGAGAGTGATTTGGATTTGGTGAAGATCTCGCCGACGGCGAATCCTCCCGTATGCAAAATCATGGATTACGGCAAATTTAAGTTCGAGCAAGGGAAGAAAGAAAAAGAATCCAGAAAGAATCAGAAAGTTGTGGAAGTGAAAGAAGTACGACTTTCCATGACGATCGATACGGGCGATATGAACGTGAAATCGCGTCAGGCGCAGAAATTTCTGGAAGCAGGAAACAAGGTAATGGTATCCATTCGTATGCGCGGGCGTCAGAATGCGCATGCGTCGATGGGAGTTGACGTCATGAACGAGTTTTTTGACCTTTTGGGCGGAAAGGCGGTCATGGATAAGAAACCCGCAAACGAAGGCAGAAATATTACGATGCTGCTTTCGCCTGCAAAATAACAAGATCAATTCTGCAAGGCGTGTTTTGAAGGACAAGCCCTGCATTTGAATGAAAATAATTTCGGAGGACAGAAGTATGCCTAAACAGAAATCGCATAGCGGCTCGAAAAAACGTTTCGACATTACGGGAAGCGGCAGAGTAAAAAGAGCGCAATCCGGTAAAAACCACAAGACGGGAGATAAACCCAGAAAGAGAAAGAGAAATCTTCGTCAGACGGCTTTCGTGAATGAAACGCAGGAGTTGACGGTAAAGAATCAGCTCATCCCGTACAAGAAATAAGGTATAAGGAGAAAGAGTCATGCGTATTAAAAGAGGAGTTAACGCGGTAAAGAAACGCAGAAAGATATTTAAACTGTCGAAAGGTTATTTCGGTTCCAAGAGCAGGTCTTACAGGATCGCCCGCGAAGCCGTTATGAAATCGCTGATGTACGCTTACGTCGGCAGAAAGAACAGGAAAAGAGATTTCCGTCAGCTGTGGATCGCCAGGATCAATGCGGCGGCAAGAATCAACGGACTTTCTTACAGCAAATTTATGCACGGTCTGAAGGTTGCTGGCATCAATCTGAACAGGAAAGCACTTGCTGACATCGCGGTCAATGATGCGGCGGCATTTGCGGCGCTTGCTGAGAAAGCAAAAGCAGCAATCGCTTAAAGTAAATGTTAAAAAACCTTCTTTTTTCAAGAAGGTTTTTTATGTTTTATTGTTATGGTGATCACCTCAAGAAATAATCCGTTCATCAAGCGGATTTTATCGTTGCGTGAGAAGAAATACCGCCGCGAATACGGCGAATACATTATTGAAGGCGTCAAACAGATACGAGAGGCGGTGAACGGCGGCTGCGAGTTTGTCAGTATCCTGTGTTCGGAAAATTATAAAGGCGAGCATTTTCTTTTGGAAAAAGAGCAGCTCGTTTCGGAAAGTGTATTCGAAAAACTTTCCGAGGAATCATCTCCGCAAGGGATTTTGGCTGTATTGAAGATGCCGGATTGTTCGGTTAAAGCTCCAAGCGGCAATGCGCTTTTATTGGATACTTTATCGGATCCAGGGAATCTCGGGACGATCATCCGGACAGCGAATGCGGCAGGTTATACGGATATTTATTTGCGAAATTGTACAGATCCGTTTTCGTCAAAGAGCGTGCGCGCATCGATGAGCGGTATATTTTTTGTGCGTTTGCATAGCGGATCATTGGATGAGATATCCGAAGTTCTCGGCGATATTCCCAAAATCTGTGCGGACATGAACGGAGAAAATGTTTTTCGGTTTGAGGTTCCGCAACGGTTCTGCCTGGTGGTCGGAAATGAGGCAAACGGTGTCAGTGAGGAAGTGCGGTCCCTTTGCAGATATACTGTCAGAATCCCCATGCGCGAAAGCTGTGAGAGTCTGAATGCCGGTATTTCGGCGGCCGTACTCATGTATCAGTTGGGTGCTGAAAAATTCAGAAAATTATAGATATTCAATCATATAGAGGAGAGTTTGTATGTCAGGACATAGCAAATGGCATAATATTCAGGCGAAAAAGGGCAAGGCGGATGCGGCGCGCGGCCGTATTTTTACAAAACTCGGAAGAGAAATCGCCGTAGCGGCAAAAGGCAATCCGAACCCGGATACAAACAGCAAACTTGCCGATGTAATTGCAAAAGCAAAGGCAAACAATATGCCGAACGATAACATTCAGCGTTGTATCAAGAAAGCGGCGGGAGAACTCGGTAACGCCAATTTCGAAACGCTGATTTACGAAGGATATGGCGTAGGCGGCAGCGCGCTGATCATCAATACGTTGACGGACAATAAAAACCGTACGGCGGGCGATGTGCGCAGCACTCTTTCGAAATGCGGCGGCGAGCTTGGCAATACCGGCTGCGTGTCGTATATGTTCAGCAACAAAGGTCTGTTGGTCGTGGAGCGTACGCTGGATCTGGACGAGGACACGATAACCGAGTATGCTATCGATGCAGGGGCGGATGATGTCGTTGTATTGGATGACGCATATGAAATTTATACGGATCCGGCCGCATTTTCGCAGGTGCGCAAGTATCTTGAAGAGAAGGGCGTTTCATTCCTGGAAGCGGATGTTCGTATGATCCCTCAGAACAAGATCACGTTGAGCCCCGAACACACCGAAACATTCCGCAAATTGCTGGATAAACTGGAAGAATTGGATGACGTTCAGGACGTTTATCACAACGTCGATTTGCCGGATGATGAGGAAGAAGAGTAAAATTTATTGGTTTGCGAAGTACTCTGTCTGACATAATTAAATAAAAGGAGTTCCTGAAATGACGACGCGTGAGACTTGTTTAAAAGCGAAAGAAAATCTTTCGGCGATCTCGCTGGCAAGCGAACAGGATATGAATAAAATGCTTTCCGCGTCTGCGAATGCATTGCGAGCACAGGCTCAGTATATTATCGCGGAAAATAAAAAAGATATCGCAAATTGTACGCGCGGCGAACAGTTTGTGGACCGGCTCATGCTGAACGAAAAGCGAATCGACGGAATAGCTGTCGGACTGGAAAAGTTGATAGAACTCAAATGTCCGGTCGGGGAAGTTTTGGAAGAGCGTACACTCTATAACGGCCTGCTTTTAAGGCGTGTGCGCGTGCCCCTCGGAGTACTTGGTATTATCTATGAAGCGCGTCCCAATGTAACGGCGGATGCGATCGGGCTTGCTGTTAAAAGCGGAAACGCTGTCGTGCTCCGCGGGAGCAAAGATGCGATTTGTTCCAACAAAGCGATCACTTCCGTCATTAAAGAAGCGATCCGAAAGGCGGGATACAATCCGGAATTTATTCAATTGATCGAAGACACGACCCATGAAGGCGCAACCGAATTTATGAGAATGAACGGCGTAGTGGATGTTCTGATTCCTCGCGGCGGAGCCGGGCTTATACGGAATGCGGTCGAAAATGCAACGGTACCGGTCATTGAGACGGGGACAGGAAACTGCCATGTGTATTTTGAAAAATCAGCCGATCTTTCAAAAGCAATCCCGATTCTGATCAATGCCAAGACGCAGCGTACTTCTGTTTGCAACGCTTGTGAAAGTTTGCTGATCGATGCTTCTTTGGCGGAAAAATCTTTAAAACGTATTGCAGAAGCTCTGCGTGAAAAGAATGTAGAAATTGTTGCCTGTGAAAAGTGCAGGGCAATTCTTCCGGAGTTGGAAGCGGCAACGGAGGAAGATTTTTACACGGAATTCCTTGCCTTAAAAATTTCCGTTAAAATTGCAGACGGAGTTGAAGAAGCGATCAGGCACATCAATAAATACGGAACGCATCACAGCGACAGTATTATTACGGAAGATGCGGCGGCAGCCGAAAAATTTTTGAATGAAGTGGACAGCGCGGCGGTGTATGTCAATGCCAGTACCCGTTTTACGGACGGCTTCGAATTCGGGCTGGGTGCGGAAATGGGCATTTCAACGCAAAAACTTCATGCGCGCGGACCGATGGGGCTGCGGGAACTGACTTCTTACAAATATCAGATCCGAGGTAACGGTCAGATCCGCGGCTGAACGGAAGTAAGCAGGATGATCTGTCCTCCGGGATTTTTTGCCTGGTTCTTTGTGTTCTATATTGTAAAAATTACCATCAAAAAGGCAGGGATTATTCCTGCTTTTTTTATTTTTTCGCTGAATAAATCGTAGAATTGCGCAGATAATAAGAATGTCAGCAATGGTTGAGCAAACGCAGATAGACTAAAAGAAGTTTCTAATAATGGAAGCAGAAAAGAATGTTTGCCGAAAAACTGTTGCTTTCATATAAATCTCGCTTTGAATGCGGCAAAAATTCTTATGATGTAAACATCACCGAGCAGATGCAGTCTGTGAAGACGTGAATTTCGATCATAAAAAATGCACCCGCATGAGAAAGCGGGGCGAAAACGGAGAGTTTGCGGGAGAGATCTTGTGAGCTCTCTTTTTTGTCGCTTTTGCAACAAAATTATTTTTTGCGGCATGCGGTTTACTTTCTGTCTGCGTTATGGTAAAATAAAGTAAGCAAAAAAGGAGGTAAACATGGCATCAAGAAAAAATAGCGTACGAAGCGCGGCGTCGAAAGCGGTCAAAAAATCGCATCCCGCCGTCATCGTGCTCGCTGTCCTGTTTTTTGTCGTCGGCGCGGTCGCGGGCGTAAT
>USSJ01000069.1 GCA_900557285.1 uncultured Clostridia bacterium
AAAATTACGGCGCATAAATTTTTTCTTTGCGCCTCTGATTTTATGAAAAATTTTCTGCTATTTAGCAAAATCTGAGCGAAAATATCTTTGCTTTTGCAGGCTCTTAAAAAACGATTCCGCCCGTCCAACAATTTTCCTTCATCCTCCCAACTTGTTTCAGATTATTCCTGTCTGCTAAAAATGTACATAAATTTCATTTTATGTACAAAAAAGCTTTTACGTAAAAATAAATACGCAAATAATATGGTGAAATTCAATTTATTTCCAAAACAGACATGAAAGGATTGTCTTTTTATTTGCATTTTCTCTCGACGCTTTTCCATTTGTACGGCAAGGGACGCGACTATAAGAAGCGTCTGTCACAGACGATTCACGCGCACTTTGAAGCGCGGAATGTGCGAACTGAAAGAAAAAATTGACGTGGTGAAGTCAAAAGGAAGGGTTTGTAGGGTTGCTGCCATTTTCAAATAAGATTTCGAGCAAGCCATTTCATTACAAGACAATAAAAACTTGTCCCGATTCGGCCGCACGGCCGCACGCATCGGGCGCGTCAAAAAAGCGCATTTTTTTTCAAAAAATATCCTTAAAAGAGATTTTTCAAACAATTTGTAAATGTTAATATATCTTGCCGACCAAATCATGCCGCCCTGCAAATATTTTTTATGATCCAACGGACTTTTTTTATGATCGAAACAGATTTTCTGCTGAAGTTGAAGCCGTTCCCCATTTTTTGGGCAAGGGCAAAGGACATCAGGGTGTAACGTATGTTGATGACGAGCATGGTTGCGACAAGGACGGCGATTCCGGCGCCTGCGGCGATGAGGTTGGTGCCGGCGAATTGACCGGTTCCCGTAAAATTCGTGGCAGAGATGAGGATGGGGAACCAGGGCGGGAATCCTTGACCGACAGCCTGGACGGCGTAAGCGAAAGCGACGGAGACATATCCCAAAGCGATGGGCAGGCCGTCTTTTAGTCCGCGGGTGAATTTCATGGCAGATCTCCAGTAAAAGATAGAGTGTATTATAACACAATGCAGGATAAAAGCAAATCATTTTCTGCAGAATTTTTGGGTTTCGGGCGCATACTTATTGATTTTTGGTCGGCGGATATGCTATAATAGCACAAATGTAAGCGAATCAAGCACAGGAGAGATTTAGTATGTATTGGGCAGACAAGTTGGCGGACGAGATCATCCGCCGCAATCCGGAAAAGGAAGAATATGTATGTGCGGCAGGGATATCGCCGTCCGGATCGGTTCATATCGGGAATTTCCGCGATATAGCGACGAGTTATTTTGTATATAAAGCGCTTTTAAAACGCGGCAAGAAGGCGAAACTTCTTTTTTCCTGGGACGAGTATGACAGGCTTCGTAAAGTGCCGAAGAACGTGGCCGATCATCTGGGCAACAATTCATTTGAAAAATACATCGGGTATCCTTATGCGGACATTCCCGATCCGTTCGGATGCTGCAAGAGTTATGCCGAGCATTTTGAAAGAGAATTCATGAACTCTCTGAAGAATTTCGGGATCGAGATGGAGTATCATTTCCAGGCGCAGGAATACCGCAGCGGTAGATATGCGGAGCATATTATTTTTGCGTTGAAGAACCGCAAGAAGATATTTGACATACTGGATAAGCACCGCACGCAGGATGCGACGGAAGAAGAGCGTGAAAATTATTATCCGGTGAGCATATTCTGTCCGCACTGCGGGAAAGACAGTACAAAGATCGTGTCGCTTTCGGAAGACTGTACGAAGGCGAAGTATGTCTGCGAATGCGGGCATGAAGGCGAGTTTGATTTTACTAAAGATCATAACTGCAAACTGCAGTGGAAAGTGGACTGGCCGATGCGGTGGCTTGCGGAAGGGGTCGATTTTGAACCGGGCGGCAAAGATCATGCGTCGAAGAACGGAAGTTACGATACGGCGAAAGATGTTTCGCGCGAAGTATTCGGGTATCCGGCGCCGCTGTTCCAGGGGTACGAATTTATCGGGATCAAGGGCAGTGTCGGCAAGATGAGCGGTTCTTCCGGATTCAACATGACGCCCGATTTTCTGCTGAAATTATACCAGCCGGAAGTGATCTTGTGGCTGTATGCAAAGACGGAACCTTTGAAAGCTTTTGATTTTTGTCTTTCGGATGAGATTTTGCGCCAGTATTTTGAATTTGACAAAATGCTGACGTCCTATCGGGACGGTACGGCAAACGAAGCGGTCGCGCGCGTGATGGAGAATTGTGAAATTGCGGGTCGGAAAGTGGTGCCTGTTCCGATGGGGCAGCTTGTCGATCTGGGGTCGGTCGTCAATTTCAATGCGCAGATGATGGAACAGCTTTTTGAGAAGATCGGAACGCCGTACAAGATCGCAGATTTTTCGGAACGTTTTGCCAAAGCGGAATTCTGGCTCAAGACCTGTTCGCCGGAAAGCGAATATATTATTCTGAAAAAGCGCAATTGGGAATATTACCGCACAATGGACGAAGCAGAGAAAAAGTGCCTAAAGGAGCTCAAAGAATATATCGCCAAGGGCGGATATACGCTGGAATCTTTGCAATCGGAACTTTACGCGATCCCCAAGCGCGTGTATCCGGATAAAGCGGAAGACAAGAACGCTTTGAAAGAAGTGCAGAGCAAATTTTTCAAGGATGTTTATAATCTGATCCTTGCGCGCGACAAGGGGCCGCGGCTGTATCTGTACCTGTTTGCGGTCGAAGCGGAGCGGTATTTAAAACTTCTGGATTTTTCGTTGCCGGAAGCGGAAGATCCTGACGCGGTTGCGGAAGAAAAAGCAGTCGAAAAGACGGAAGAAAAGAAAGTTACGGAAGATACATTTGTGGCGGAACCCGCTCCTTTGAAAGAGCAGATCGAGCTGGAAGATTTTGCGAAAAACGATATACGTATCTGCAAAATTTTGTCGGCAAAGCCTATGCGTAAGACAAACAAACTGATGAAGATCACTTTGCATGACGGTATCGGCGAGCGCGTGATCGTATCGTCGATCGCGGATCAGTATGAACCGGAACAGCTCATCGGAAAGAAGATCGTGGTTTTGGTCAATCTGAAGCCGCACAAATTCGGGAACGAATATTCGAACGGGATGTTGCTGGCGAGCACGAACGAAGACGGAACATGCCGCGTGCTTTTTGCGGCGGACGACGCGCAGATCGGATCGCTGGTACACTGAGCGGAGAGTGATCGGGCAAGAAAAACAGAAATAAAAAAAGAGAGAAAATGCAGTCCGCATTTTCTCTCTTTTCGGAGAATGAGATGAAGAAGCATTTACAAGTCGTCGGGGCGATCCTGTTAAAAGGCAATAAAGTTCTGGCGGCGAAGCGGGGCGAGAGCAAGTATGCGTATGTAGCGCATAAGTATGAATTTGTCGGCGGGAAGATCGAGGCGGGCGAAACGCCTGAAGAGGCGCTTGTGCGGGAAGTGAAGGAAGAATTGTGCGCGGATATCCGCGTCTGTTCGCATTTTCTGGATATGACGCATGAATATCCGGATTTTTGTATCACGCTGCACACATATTTGTGCGAATTTCTTACCGATTTTCATTGCACGGAGCACGAAGCGCTTCGCTTTCTCACGGCGGAGGAACTCAAAGAAGAGGAATGGGCGCCGGCGGACGTGCCCGCGCTCGTGAAACTGAGGAAATATCTTGCCGGTCTTGTTTAATTTATCGAAAGAGCGCTTTATATGCGCTTGGTCGGTTGTAAACTTGCTGAAAAACAAATAAATTTATAAAAATGTATTTTGCTTTTGCAATTGTTCTGCAAGCGCGCCCGCGTTCGTTCGGAAACGGGCGCGCTTGTGCAGTCCGGCATTTTTATCGGAGAAAACGAGCAGGGACGATCCTTTATGTTGGGTCGCCCCTGCTCGTTTTTCGGGAGAAAAAGGAACCGAAAAAAACATTAAAACATAAGGAAAATATTCTGTAAAAAACGGCGGTTTTTGTCGTAAAGTAAATTATCAAAAAAATTAACGTTTCGCTACGATTTCAGTGAACGTTAATTTTTTTAAAAGATATTGACATGGATTTTTTGCTGTTCTATAATGAAATTACAAAAACGATGAAGGGTATTCCGAAGAATGTCTATGGACTGTCGGATCCCGAAAAAAGGAGGAAGGATGAAGAAGATTTTTGCGTCGGTTGTGGCGGTGATCCTGTTCTGTGTGTCCGTTGCTTTTTTTGCGGCATGCGAAAAAGTTCAGCCGAACACACCGTCGGACGATGAAGTGACGATCACCGCCGAACTGAGTGAATCGGAGGTGGCTGTCGGGGAAACCGTTACGGTGAGTTATTCTGCAAGCAAAGGCAGTGTTTCGGTTACATACAGTAAAGACGGGGGTGCGTCGGTCACTTTTACGGGGGCGACGTTTACGCCGGAAGAAGCGGGCGTATATGTATTTACGTTCAGCGCGGAAAATGCGGACAGCGTGACAAAGACGCTGACCGTGACGGCGCCCGAACCCGTAAAACCTGTTATCACGGCGGAGATGAATAAAACGGAAATCAAGGCGGGAGAGTCGGTCACCATCACATACAGCGCGACGGAAAATGCTGTCGTTACGGTAACGTATACGAAAGACGGGCAGGCGGCGAGCGGACTTGGGATCGAGAGCGGCAAACCCGTTACGATCAGTGAAGCGGGCGTGTACGTATTTACGTTCAGCGCGGAAAACGCGGACAGCGTGACAAAGACGCTGACCGTGACGGAAAATGTTACGTATGAGCTTGGTTTGACGGCGGACGGGTATCCCTTGGAAAACGGAGGGACGATTGAACTCTGCGTAGGCACGAAGGTTTCTTATGAGGCAACGATTACGGCAGGCGGCGTGATCGGGATGGCGTATTATACGGTAAATGACGGAGCGCCGCAGTATTTGATGCAAACGACAGGCGAACTTACGTTTGACACGGTCGGCACATATAAGATTAAGATATCGGCGGAGAATGCATCGGATTTCGATTATACAGTGATTGTGAAAGAACATTCTTATAGTGGGCCGGTATTGGATTCGGCGAACGGGCAGGTCAAATTTACTTGTGCAAACTGTCAAGACGGAAAGGTATCGGCCATCACGGGACTTACGGCAACGGCGCAAGGAAGCGCGTATGCAGTCATTAAGGAAGACGGGATCGAATTGCATGGAATCACGTTGGAAGTAAGTTACGGTGCCGTGGCGGGAACAGGTATTCAGGCAGGGGAAATGGAGATTTCTCTGGACGATCCGTATCTGAACATCGCGGATTATGAAGCGGGAAAGCCCGGGAAAGTACAATTTGTATTGGGAAGCATTCAAAGTACTCTGGACGATGTAACTGTGTATGAAACGGTTAAGGAAGGAGTAAGTCAGACAGAGATGGCGGCGTATCTTCCTGACAATGTTGCGGTGAAGACGGTGACGGGTGAATTTGAGGTTCGGTTCAGCCTTGCGGATGTAACGCCGATCAGTACAACTCCGGATACGTGGGATTCCTGGCTGATGCAGTTTACTGCGGGCAGCGGAGCAAAGACTGTTTTGCGGGCGGACGATTATATTCTGGATAATTTCGGACGCGGAAACGGAACGATCAGTCTGGGTGAAGCGGCAGAATGCACGCTGGAAGGAACCATGCCTGCGAGCGGCGACATCAGTTTTGTAATTGCGCGCACATATGCGAACGGGAAATATACGATTACGGTGACGATCAGCGGGAACACGACGGCTACGGTCACGATGCAGGAGCCCGTTTCGAACGGCAATACGATGAGCTTCGCATTTGGCGGAGAAGAATGCAGATACGGGTATTCGGATATATTGGCTGTAGAAAAGACTTTGGCAGTTAGTTCGATCACGGCGGAAGCGATCGAAGTTTCTCTGGGAACGTCGCTTGCGGATGCGGTCAAAGCGGTTGCTGTGACTGTAAGCTATGAAGGAAGTCAGTTAAAAGATACGTTAAAGGGAGATGCGTGCGAATACAGCAGCAACGATTATCAGGCGGATAAGCCGCAGACGTATGCGGTAATCTTGACGTATCAGGGGAGATCGACGACAGTGAATGTTACGGTCAAGGATGCGGCGTATACGATGTTAAAGTCGTATTCGGTGCAGGGCGAAGAATTCACGGACGGGACGACGGCAATCGGGACTTCTGCAAACGGGACGTTTGCGAACGGCGGATTCAAGGCAAATGCGGCGGATACGGTCATGGGCGCGAATCCGTATTTGGGCAAAAATATTACGACGGGAATTACGATATCGATGTCTTTGTATGTGAATGCAAGCGTACAGTGGGCGCCGGTCCTCGGGTTCAAGAGCAATACGCTGTCCAACGACATCGGTGCGTTCATGTGCCTGGTCACAGGGGCAGAAAGTTTCCAGTTATCATACAACGGCTGGAATGGTTCCAGTTCCTACGCAGATGTTTCGTCGGGGGTTATACTTGCGCAGGGCGTTCATGAAATTGTTTTGCAGATGGAAGTCAGCGGAGCGGTAAAACTGTATATCGATGATACTTTGTACGAGCTGAAGGGCGGAGAAACGGCATACAGTAATGCGCTTACGGCGTTTTTACCTTCCTGTGAGACGGTTCGTTTCTTTGGCGGCGGATTCAAAGATGCGGGCGGTGCCTGGAACGGAGTGTTTGACGGGTATATTCAGAATTGCAGTTTTTATAACGGCATCGTTCCTGTGGAAGATCTGGCATAACAAAAATATGCCGACAGAAAAATAAACGGCAAAGCCGCAAAGAGCATTTTGCTCTTTGCGGCTTTGCC
>USSJ01000070.1 GCA_900557285.1 uncultured Clostridia bacterium
TAAAGAGATACGGCAAACTTATTTGACACAGCGTTGTTTTGTCTTTTTGTGCGGCAGATATTCGTAAAAAACGAGAAGGATCGCAGCAGGGTGAAGATTTTATCCGAGTGAAAATTTTATACAAAAAAGATGCGCGTCGGTGCAAAATGCACCGACGCGCATCGGGTTCGCAGTAAGACCGATCCGAAAATATCGGAAAGGAAGGAGAATACGAAAAAGGCGGAAAAATCGCTTCTGTCCGCGTTTATTTTATTCTGTTTTTTCTTTGAGGAGCGTCCAGGCGATTCCGGCAGAAACGGTCAGAGTGTTTTCAAAGTTGTTTCTTATGAGTTTTCCGATGAATCCGAGAGGTGCTCGCTGCATTGCCGCGACGCGCAGAGCCATGCATTCGGATTTTAAAAATTCGTCCCAATTTTTCAGGCCGTCGCGGTCTTTTTGATGCGCGAGGAGCGCGTATGCCTGCACGGCTCTGCCGCAGATAAAATCGAAGCCGTATTTGTACGGCAGAGGGGCCAGCGTACCTTTTACGTTCGTAAAATAAGTTACCAGCTCGCGGAGTTTTTCGGCCGACATCGGGGCAGATGCGCCTTTGCGGTAAAAGGGCGAGTGTGTGCTGAAATAAAAAGATCGGGCGGAGAGTGCCGGGGCGAACAGAAAGGGCATGGGCAGGCGGCCGGTTGTTTTGCTGAGTTTTGTGTAGAGGTCAAGCCTGATGGCGCATCCGAACGACAGAAAATTGCCCGAATCTTCAAAAAAGGCGGGGATGTCCTCCGTTTCCGGGGCGGAATACTTTTGTTTATGCAAGGGGAAAAGGATGGCGTCTTCGCTGCGATCCCCGAGCGATTTATAAAATTCGACTGCATTTTCGGACGGGCGGCAGAAACTGTCCGTAAACAGAACATACTGTCCGGACGGCTGAACGTCGGGCGCGTCTGTTTTCAGGAAAGGAAAGGCCGCGGCAGCTTCTTCAGATCCGGAAAGAATCGCCTGCGCGTCTTGCGGCAGGGCGATGAGAAGTTCGCGCGCGTAACGCTCTCCTTCGATGATCAGCGTTACGGGGCGCGGTACGTCTTTGATAGCGGAAGGCTGTTCGGTTGTTTTTTTTCGCCGTGAAAAAAATCCCATAAAGATCTCCTTATACTGCTATTTTAACACATTTGCGGAATATGTTCAAGCAGGGCGGGGTGAATTTTTCGGAATTACAAACCACTCATTGCCTTCCTGAAGATCAGGAAACGATCATTTTAGGAGGATGGGGCGGCGGGTCGGGCATACAGGGACGAGTTAAAAAAATCGGTAAGGCGTTTTGTATGAAATCGATTGCCGATTCCTGAAAATCGTGCTATAATTTATTTCATGATAGATTGGAAAAAAATACGGGCGGTCATTTTTGATCTGGACGGCACGCTGATCGACAGCATGGAGATCTGGCGGGAAGTGGATGAGGAATTTTTTGCGCGCCGCGGTATGCAGGTTCCGGAAGGATACCAGGCGGCGATCGCGCATCTGGGATTCCGCGAATGTGCGGCGTATACGATCCGAAATTATATGCCGTCGGAATCGGCGGATGCGTTGGTGGAGGAATGGCGGGCTTTATCGATGTCCAAATACGGGGCGAAGGACGGGGCAAAGTATTTCAAACCGCAGGCGGTGGATTTTGTCCGCATATTGCGCGCGAAGGGAATGAAACTTTGCGTGGCGACGGCATCGTCGCCGGAATTTTATCTTCCCGTGTTGCGGGCAGGCGGTATCGACGGATTGTTTGATGCGTTTGTAACGGTGGAAGACGCAGGGAAAAACAAGAGCTTTCCGGATATATTTTTAAAGAGCGCAGAAAAGCTGGGGGAGGATCCCTCGGTGTGTATCGTATTTGAAGACAATCTGGCGGCGCTTCTGGCGGCGAAGAAAGCAGGCATGCAGACGGCGGCTGTATATGACGCGCAGACGGCGGCTCAACATGCGCAATTGCGTCGGGAAGCGGATGAATTTGTCGAAACATTCGGGCAAATGATAGAGGAAATCAATGGAGAGGAACAGAGAATGTATAAATCCAAACTCAGTCTGATAGAGACGGAGAAGGCAATAAAAGAGATCAAAACAATCTTTGAAAAGGCGTTGGCGGACACGCTGAATCTGACGAGGATCAGTGCGCCGCTGTTTGTTACCAGGGCAAGCGGGCTGAATGACAACCTGAACGGGGTGGAGCGTCCTGTATCGTTCGATGTCAAAGCGACGGGCGAGACGGCGGAAGTCGTTCATTCGTTGGCAAAGTGGAAGCGTTATGCTCTGGCGAAGTATCGTTTCGGCGTGCGGTTCGGGCTGTATACGGACATGAACGCCATACGCCGCGATGAAGATCTGGACAATCTGCATTCGATCTATGTCGATCAGTGGGATTGGGAATGTGTGATACGGCGGGAAGACCGTACGATCGGATTTCTGAAAGAAACAGTCCGAAAGATCTATGGCGCATTGCAGACCACGGCGGAGGCGATTTGCCGGGAATTTCCGCAGCTTGATAATTATCTGAGCGAGGACATATCTTTTGTGACCACGCAGGAGCTGGAAGATATGTATCCCGGGCTGACGCCTAAGCAGCGGGAAACGGAATATGTACGCAAACACGGTTCTGCTTTTATCATGCAGATCGGCGGCAGGCTGAAATCGGGTCAGAAGCATGACGGCAGGGCGCCGGATTATGACGACTGGAATCTGAACGGAGACATCATGCTGTATTATCCGGTGTTGGACTGCGCGTTTGAGATCTCGTCGATGGGGATACGCGTGGACGAGAAGAGCCTGGTCATGCAGCTGAATGCGGAAAATTGTGCGGATCGGCTGCAGTATCCTTTCCACAAAGCGCTGGTGGCGGGGGAGCTTCCGCTGACGATGGGCGGCGGGATCGGACAGTCGCGGCTGTGCATGTTTTTATTGAATAAATTGCACATCGGGGAAGTACAGGTTTCTCTGTGGGATAAGAAAACAGAAGAATATTGCAAAGAGAATCATATACCGCTGATGTAACGGGCGGGATAGAAGGAGTATAAAATGGATACGATTCGTTTGGAAAACAAAGGCAAGACAAAGATGGTTGCGCATCGCGGCTTGAGCGGGATCGAGCTGGAAAATTCGCTGGCGGCGTTTGTGGCGGCGGGAAACCGCGATTATTACGGCGTTGAAACGGATGTGCACGTGACAAAAGACGGAAAGTATGTGATTTTTCATGACGACAGAAGCGGACGCGTTGCCGAAAAAGACATCGCTTTGGAAGAAGTGGAGTTTTCGCAGATCCGTTCTTTGCGTTTACAGGAACGCGGCACGGAAGGCGGGTACTCGGATATGCAGAAGCCGCTTTCTTTGAGCGAATATCTGCGGGTGATCCGCCGTTACGAAAAAGTGGCGGTTGTGGAACTGAAAAACCCGATGAAGAAAGAGAGCATTGCAGAGATCACGGACATTTGTGCGAAGGAATATGACCTGAACCGCATTGTCTTTATTTCCTTTACCTATGAAAATCTTCAGACGCTGCGCGAAATTCTTCCCGACCAGCACGCACAGTTCCTTACGGGTGCGATTTCGGATGAACTGATCGCAAAGCTGAAAAAAGATCGGTTCGGATTGGATATTCTGTACACATCTTTGAACGAGGAATGGGTAAAGAAACTGCACGAGAACGGGATCGAGGTCAATTGCTGGACGTGTGACGATCCGGTTGCTGCGAAAAACCTCATCGCTTGGGGTGTGGATATGATCACTACCAATATTCTGCAGTAAACGTTGCAAGAAATGACAATACCGACAGAAACGCCAAAATCGGCGCGCAGAATTTTCTGCGCGCCGATTTTTTTGATGTTTTCTCTTGATAAATTCCCCGTTTCAGACTATGTGAAGACCGCAAGTTGTATCGGGATAAAGAAAACCCCCGCGGCAGTGACAGGCGCGCGGGAAATTCTTGTTTCCGCCGATAAAGCCGATAAAAAGGAGAGCGATATTTCGGACGGGGCGTTTTTTTGGGGGGGGCGGAAAAGACAAGGTTCATGTCTGTGGGCACAGGAGTTTGTTTCTGAGAAAAACGTATAACAAAAAACGCCGCAAAACGAAGGTTTGCGGCAGGAAGAATCAAAGTTGAAGAAATCAAAGTTTTGGTTCTTTCGGTTCACGGTTTTTATATGCGACGACGGCGTGAGCGAGCTGATCGGGGCAGGAAGTATTGTTCCTGCATTTGATGCCTTTGAGGGTTGCCTCGACTTCTTCGAGTGTTTTTCCCTCGACGAGGCGGGATACGCCTTGCAGATTGCCGCTGCAACCGCCGATAAATTTCACGTTGTGGATCTTATTCTGGTCATCGACGTCAAAGATGATCTGACGGGAGCAAGTACCTTTTGTGTTGTAAGTGAACATAGTTGTATTACCTCTATATGGGGAGAAAGGGACAGGCGGATCAGTCTACGAGGTTTTCGTAGATGACCGCATAGACATCAGCGGCTTTCAGTTCCCATTTTTTGTAGATATTTTGTGCCGTTTTACGGTCGGGCACGACGAATTTTAATTCCAGCATGGGCTGGGCAGGCGCGAGTATTCGCAGAAAGACGGTATAAGTTCCGTCCTTGTTCTGGTAGTAATCGGATTTGCATTCCTGGCGGTTCCGATAGCGCGCGCTGTTGTTTTTGACGAATACCGATATTTCTTCTCGGGTGCTTTTGGGAATATTGATGTAGAAATTAGCAAGGCAGCTTCTGCCGTCGGGGGTGATTGTATAGAGGGTGTCGTCGTTGGTTTCCACTGTGCAGATGAAGCCGTCTTCCAAAAGCTGAGAGATGATCATGACGCAGTCCATGTAGTTAATCCAGTCGTTGCTGGTGGAACACATGTCGATGATCGTGCGTTCGGAAAGGGCGCTTTCCATTTTGTCGAAGACGAAAAGCAATATTAATTTGTTTATAAACGTTTCGCCTTGGATCTGCATGGAAATCACCTGAGAGAGATTTTTCTTTACGGACAAAAAATCCGCTTTTTAAGAAAAAGCGGATAATTCTGTCCCCTGTGCAAACGTAGATTTAATCCGCCGTATTAAGCGAATTTTTTAAGGGCCGCAACGAGATCGTCGCAGTTATCGGAGTGGATCTCAACGACAAGCGGTTTGGACAGGTCGAGACTGAAAATACCGAGGATGGATTTTGCGTCTACGACATATTTATCGCTTTTCAGATCGATCTCATAAGGATAATCCTGCACGATTTTAACGAACTCTTTGACGTTCTGAGCCATTTGCAGAGAAATTTTTACGGATTTCATAAAAGCCCTCCAAATTTGATTTCCTATATTATACATAAATTTTTCGGGAAAAGCAAGATATTTGCGAAAATTAACTTAATAAAATCTGATTTTTGTGCTATAATGATAACCGACAGAGAAAAGTTGTAAAAACTGCACAGAAAAAAGGAGATAGTATATGGATACGGGCAGGGAACAGATTGATTTGTTTTTGCGTCGCTGTGACGAATTGATGCAGTCGAAATTTATCATAGCAGACACGAAAATCGGGGAACTTCTGCAGGCGATCGCGGCGTCGGATCTCCTGTATGCGTTTTTCAGGGATATCACGAAAGATTTCGATTATCCTGCGGCGAAGAGTAAATATATGAACTATGCGCCGTACGGGAAGACGCAAAAAAAACTGTTGTTTCCGGAAGATCCTGCGGAAAAGCTTGCGTTCATATTTTGCCTTTTGATGGAGTTCGACAACAAAACATTGGATCTTGGCAGATTTTTACAGGAATATTTTTATGAAGACGGCAGCTTTTATGAAAGTTTTTATGCCTTTTGCAACCAGGTGGTAAAGCCTTTCAAAAATGCTGTGAAGGTCATGTTCAGCGAGTCTTTTGAAGCGGTCCCTTCGTCGGCGGAAGCGCAGGAAGAAAAGCATGGAAAAACCAAAAAGAAAGGTACGTATGGTTGTTTCAGCGTGGAAGAGGAGCGGAAACAGCTGTATGCGTCCATGCTTCCGGACGGGAAGAAGGTGGACGGCATGCTGTTGCTGAATGCGCTGGAAAGGGCGAAAGACAAAGCGCTGCAGGCGGCGCTTTTGTGCGGATACATTTATTTTGCGCAGGCGGTCGGGCGCAAGCAGGCGGCGGAACTGGCGTCTGCGGAATTGGAAAAGAGAAAGGAGCGGTTATGAATCTGACAGAAAAGACGATCAAAAAGAATGTGGTATACCGCGGGAAAATCATCAACGTCCGCTGCGACGATGCGCAGCTTCCGGACGGAAAGCCGTGCAAGCGTGAAATGGTGGAGCATCCGGGCGGGGCAAGCGTTTTGTATGTACGGGACGGGAAGATCCTTTTAGTGCGGCAGTTCCGGTATGTATACGGGGAGGAATTGCTGGAAATACCGGCCGGAAAACTCAATCCCGGGGAAGACCCTGCAATGACGGCGGCAAGGGAACTGGAGGAAGAAACGGGATGGATCCCCGAGAAAGTCGAACATCTGTATACGATGTATCCCACGCCCGGATATACCAACGAAAAAATTTATATTTACCGTGCGGAAGGGGTGCGGGAAGGTACGGTGCATCCCGACGAAGATGAATTTCTCTGTGCGGCGTTTTATCCGGTGGGAGAAGTTGCAAAAATGATCCGGGACGGGAGCATCCGCGACGCCAAGACGATCATTGCCGTACAAAGGTATCTTCTCGATCATAAAGACCGCTAAATTAAGCGCGAGAAAATTTGTGAAGATCGGAA
>USSJ01000071.1 GCA_900557285.1 uncultured Clostridia bacterium
ATTTGTTACAACCACCAGATCTGCATATCCCCCTTTCCGCGGTTTGCCCATGCAAAATACGGGATGAGCTTTAACGTAAATTTTTCCGCATAAGGAGGATCGTACGAATACAAAGCATCCGAAGTATGCATCTTCTCGGCGGGCACTTCCAAGACAAAATCCTCACCCGTTTTCACGTTTGCTCCGTCCAGAGTAGCAATGCGCACGGAACGCAGATTCTTGCCGTTGTCTACGCTCTCGCCGCACAGCACCATCGGCCCGTATTCCACCGCTTTTCTGCCGTTGTCATACCACACGTTTTCGTTTGCATAAACAAACCTTGCCTTCATCTGAAAATCCAAAACGATCACCGTCTCCCCTTCGCAGGATACATGAATATAATCATCGCAAACGCAAGGCTTTTCTTCTTTTCCGTTCACACTCATCACAATACCGCCGCTCCACGCAGGCACCCGAAGCGCTAAATTCGCCTTTCCTGTCACCCGAACCGTTACTTTCCCGTCATAGGGCATCGCCGACTCTATTCGGATCCATGTCCCTTCGATCTCCGTTTCAGAAGAAATATATTGATTCACGAAAACGGTTCCGTCTTGGATGCCGTAAATATAATTTCCGATACTCTCTATAAACCGCGTAACATTCGGCGGACAGCAGGAACAATCAAACACCTCCACGCGTTCGGGCAAAGGACAAAACAACTTTGTTTTCAAACTGTTGTTATAATCCACGATATTTTCATGCATTTCCAGCGGATTCACATAGAAAAAGCCCTTTCCGTCTTTGCTCTCCCCCGCCAGAATATTATTGTAAAGTACTTTCTCAAACACCGCGTGGTACTGCGCTTTGTTATTCAGTTTCGCCAGCCGCACACAGAAAAACGCCAACGCGATCGCCGCGCACGTCTCACTGTACGCATAAAAATTCGGCAGATCATAGGCAAACGTAAACGCTTCCCCATGGTAGGTCGAACCCGTTCCCCCCGTAATATACATCTTCTTCTGCGTAATATCCCGAAACAGCGTTTCGCATGTCTGCGCCAACGGCTGATCGTCCTTGATACGCGCCAGATCGGCCATCGCCGAATACAGGTACAATGCACGCACCGCATGCCCCTCCGCCGTCTTCTGCTCTCTGACCGGTGCATGATCCTGATGATACGGCGGATATGTGAACGCATACGTCTCTTCATGATGTTTTCCGCGTTCTTCCACAAAATAATCGGACAAATCCAGATATTTCTTCTTTCCCGTCGACATATACAGTTTTACGAGCGCCAGTTCGATTTCAGGATGTCCGCACGTATAAAACGCAGTATCTTTCCTGACATAAAACCGCTCATAAATGTAATCCGCATATTTCTGCATGGCATCATAAAGCCTGTCGTCCGCTCCCGATTCATGCAGCGCCACCGCCGCTTCGATCAGGTGCCCTGCACAATACAGCTCATGCTCCGTACGCTTTTTAAAAATATTTTCCGGTTCGTATACCTGAAAATAGCTGTTGAAATATCCGTCCTGCCTTTGATTTGCACAAATATCCGCAATCGCTTTATCCGCCAGCTCTTTCAGCTTTTTGTCCTGTTTCTTTGCCAGAATGTATGCCGCACTTTCCAGCCATTTTGCAACATCCGAATCCCAAAAAATATGAGGTTTGTGCGCATCGTCGCGAATACATTTCAGCGCCGCAAATCTTCCCGTTTCTTGAAAGCGCTTATAAACATTGTAAACGGATACATTCGCATTCAGCTCCTGCAACCTGCCGATAAAGCCGTCCAATATTTTTACCTGTTTAAAATCAATTGTCTGCATTCCTTCCCTCCTTGTTCCAACCTTTCTTAAATGCGTTCAAATAAAAATGCACCGCTTTGATACTCGCCGCTCGGGCGCAGCCGCAGCCTGCCGTTGTTTACGTCAAAATCCAGCGATGTATACGCCGCCGCCAGCTTGTAACCGACCACATCCGATTCACACAAAGTATAAGGCCGCTCAAAAAAATGCGCCAGTATCAACATTCTGTTCAGATCTCTGGATACTTTCTTGTAGATCTGACACCCCTGCGGTTCACGAAAATAAGTTATGCCGCACTCCGATTCCGCTATGTCCCCATAGCGGATCACATCCTTTACGGCGTTATAAAATTCTATACCCTCTTTGATCTTCGCTTTCTGCGCCGAATTGATCTTATGAACATCGCCCGAAACACAGATCCGCCCGAACATCGCCGAAGTCATCGACCAGACGATCCGATCGATCGTATCGTTTTCGCGGATCACTGCCCAGATCTGGCTCTGCCGCGCAGGGATGACCCTCGAAACATTCGCCGCTACGATCGGGATCTCCTTGCACTCGTGCGCGTCCGAAAAACTGCACATCGAAACTTCACGCATGCGTTTCGGTTCAATACGGCTTCCTCCCGAAGAACAATTTTCAATCACAATGTTTGGCACGCTTTCTTTCAGCCGCTCTAAAAAGCGAAGGCTTTCCCGCGCAACCTCTCTTCCGCCTTCTCCCAAGCTCTCCGCTCCGTCGCAGCCCATTCCGTACGTATCATTGTAATCGATTTTAATATATGTAAACCCGTTTTCGCATAAAAAATCGCAGACTTTCTCTTTCAGATATTCCTGCACTTCCCTTTTTCGCAAATCAAAAAAGCGTCTGCTTTTTGTTGTGAGAATATTGCCGTCCCGCTTGAGAAGCATATCCTTTTTACGAAACGCTTCGCTGTCACGCCCCGCCACTTCCCATTCAAACCATATTCCTGCCTGCATCCCCTGTTCCCTTATCTTGCGCACTGCCTCTGAAATACCGTTCGGAAACAGCTGCCTGTTCTGTACCCAGTCGCCCGTAGCATTGCACCAACCGCATTTTTCAGGCTTATACCATCCCGCATCGATCACAAAATATCCGAAGGGTATACCGCGGATACTCTCTAAAATTTCCGTGATATTCTTTTCGCTCGGTACGCCCCATGTCGTACAATATTCGTTGAACAGCACCGGCATATCCTTTTCGCTCTTCGGGACGGAAAGCCTCAAATCCTGAAAACGGACAAAATCATTGCAGACGTCATTTACCGTTCCGTACCGCACACGCAAAAAAGCGCAATCTGTCCGATAACTTTCCTCGGGCGCTATCTTTTTAAACCAGTGTCCGAACTCATAATCTGCCGCGCCGCCCGAAAAAGCCGAAGTCTCTTTTTCTTTATACACTTCCATCTGCCAACTATAGGGCGCTTCCAGCATGGCCGCCAGGATAAATCCGCTCTCATCGTCCGTGATCGCCGCAAAGGGGAAATATCCGCGATTCGGCATAGAACCGATCTCTCCGAAACGTTCACATTTCACCCCGTAACGCGCCCAGCTCATGTCCAGTCCCAAGTCGCAGAATTCGTCTGTCTTTAATCGGCATTCACGGCTCCATGGCCTCGTCATTCGCACTAATTTCAGTCCTGCGTCCGTTATCTTTTCCGACGAAACCCGATAAATACCGCTCACAGAAAAACTTTGCAGACTTTCCAAAATCTGCGTCTTTTTGGTATGGTTTGTATATTCCGTCCACACCGAAAAAACGCCCGTACTTTTATCAAATTCAAGCACGTGCAAATACTCGTTTCCCTTTCCGTCGGAAAGAGATGTCTCCACTTTGTTTCCCTCTTTTTCTGCGAAACGATTTGGAGGATCACGCTGGAACGATTGCGCATCGTTACCCCTTGCGTATAGTCCGCGAGATTGTAATCGCCCCGCAGCGATACCTGCACCATGCTGTCGCAGCAAAGCGCATCCGCATCCCCGATCTCCACATTGGCCGGATAAAGGCTCAGCCCGATCCCCCATTCTGTCTGCACGTAATATACTGCCGTATCGCCGAATTCATATTTTTTGTAAAGCAAAATCTTTTCTCCTTTTCCGCCCGTCATGCTTTCAAGACGATTCTGTTTCATTATAATACATAAAACCGCGCCTTGCAAGGCTTTTCCTTTGCAAACAGGATGTTCCTGCCTTCCGACGGATTTTATAGATCGTCATATCCGTATCCAAGCCTTTCCCGCTGAATTTTTCGGGATGTTTGCAGGCTCGTAAAAAATGTTGCCGAGCAAACATCTAAAAACGCACGGCTGTTGGCTCATCTTATTAAAAAAGGGACGCCGTTCCGTTCCGAACTTTGTCCCTTTTCTTGCAGAAAACACTGTGCCGTTAAAAAACTTTTGACGGCGTACTATTTTCTTCTGTTCTGCCAAACGACGTCCGACCACTGCAGATCTTTCTTGAACTGATCGATCTTTGTGTTCTCGTCGATAACGACCGATTCGATGCCCCACATATCTGCCATATCGACCATATCCTGCACGGAAAGCTCGGACGATACGACCGTATGATGTGCGCCGCCCGCATAGATCCACGCCGCCACACCTGTTTTGAAGTCGGGTTTGATCTTCCACATCAGCCCGCCGACCGGCAAGTTCGGCATATGGTGCGGCCATTTGACCAATTCGATCTTCTGGATGATCAGGCGCATACGGTCTCCCATATCGACCATGGATACCGCAACCGCTTCGGGAGACTGGATCCCTTCGAATACAAGGCGCGCAGGATCCGATTTTCCGCCGATCCCCAAAGGATGCACCTGGATCTCCGGTTTCGTACCCGCAAACTGCGGCGAAACTTCCAGCATATGCGCACCCAAAACAAGTTCATCCGCAAAGTCATAGGTATAGTCTTCCATCAGTCCCGTGCCCTTCTGGTCTGCCATGTACTGCATGATCGCGCCCATCGCGGCAACCTTCCAGTCGCCTTCCGCGCCGAAGCCGTACCCCTTGCTCTGCAGATCCTGGATCGCAATGCCCGGCAACTGATTCAATCCGTGCAAGGCTCCGAAATGATCTACGATACCGATATAGCCGCCCTTTTCCTTACAGAATCTCTCGATCGCAATTTCATACTTCGCCTGCTCACGGACAACGTCAATGCGATCCGTCTTCATGACATATTTTTTCTCATATTCCGCCATCAGCGCATCGACTTCTTTTTCCGTTACTTTTTCGATGTATTCGACCAGATCACCGATCGGGTAATAATCTACCTGCCAGCCGAACTTGATGTGTGCTTCCACTTTATCGCCTTCCGTCACCGCAACGTCGCGCATATTATCCGAAAACCGGCAAACTTTCAGGTTCTTCGAAAATGCATATCCCGCCGCCGCACGGCACCACGCCGCCAACTGTTTCAACGCTTCTTCGTCTTTGTAATACCCGACGATCACTTTATTATCCATGCGCAGGCGCGACACGATATAGCCGAATTCTCTGTCGCCGTGCGCTGCCTGGTTTTCGTTCATGAAATCCATGTCGATCGTACCGTACGGCAATTTTTCATTGTACTGCGTCGCAAAATGGCACATCGGCTTCTGCAGCATACTCAGACCGCGGATCCACATCTTCGCGGGAGAAAACGTATGGCACCACGTGATGATACCGATACAGTCATCGTCTGCATTCACCTTCTTCACCGCCGCCACGATCTCATCCGAACTCTTGCACGTCGTCAGATATTTCACCGTAACCGGCATTTTTTTGTCGACGTAATTCGCCATTTCTTCGCTGTGCTGTGCCACATGTTCAAGTACATCCGCTCCGTAAAGCGTCTGCGATCCCGTGATCCAATAAACGACCTTCTCTTTCATTTTTATATACCTCGCAAATTTTTGATAAATTAATCTCTATCTTTACGCAAAAAAACATTTTTCCAAAAGCATATTTTTGCGCAAATTTTTAAAAAACAGAATTTAATAACACATTCTTCGTTTCGTCAGAATTTTAAGACAACGTGTATGGAAAATAATTACAACAATCAGACATCTCCGCCCTGTATACGGTGGTATCATGTCTTACTTTTGTCCGTAATACGCATTTTTACCGTGCTTGCGCAGATAGTGTTTATCCATCATAAACTTGTCCGCACGCTGCACTTTCGGATTGACGCTCTCGGTAATAAACGCCATTTTGGCAACTTCTTCGATAACTGTGGCATTGTAAACGGAAGCATCCGAATTCTTTCCGAACGCGAACACGCCGTGGCTCTTGACGAGCACGCCGGGCACTTCCATGGGTTTCAGTCCGTCCTTTTGAAAGCGTTCCAAAATAACCAGCCCCGTATTCTTTTCGTACTCGCCCGCGATCTCCTCTTCCGTGAGAGCGCGTGTGCAGGGCACGTCGCCGTGAAAATAGTCGGCGTGGGTCGTGCCGTATGCCGGCAGACTGCGCCCCGCCTGCGCGAACGCCGTTGCGTACGTCGAATGCGTGTGCACCACGCCGCCGATCTCCGGATGCGCTTTATACAGCTCGAGGTGCGTGGGAGTATCGCTCGAAGGGCGGTACGAACCTTCGACCACGTTGCCGTCCATATCCACGACGACCATATCGTCCGCCGTCATTTCGTCGTATTCCACACCGCTGGGCTTGATGACGACGAGGCCGCGTTCGCGATCTATGCCGCTGACGTTGCCCCACGTAAAGATTACGAGGCCGTGGCGCACGAGGTCGAGATTGGCGCGGTATACCCTTTCTTTGAGTTCGGCAAGACTGCTCCTGACCGGCCGCGCGTACGCAGTCACCGCCGCCCGCACGACGGGCAGTCCGCGCCGGTAGTCCGCCATGAATTTTTCCATA
>USSJ01000072.1 GCA_900557285.1 uncultured Clostridia bacterium
TGGAGCAGACCATCGAGATCGCGAAGAGAGATTTCCAGGGCCTCTGTTTTGTGAATCTGGTGGATTTTGATGCCCTCTGGGGACACAGAAGAAATGTGGCAGGCTATGCGGCAGAGCTGGAGCGCTTTGATGTGAAGCTTGGCGAACTCCTTGAAAACCTCCGGGAAGGTGATCTTTTGATGATAACGGCGGATCACGGAAATGCGGATGAGATGTACGAGAAGCCGAAAAAGGAAGGCGGTTCGGCGAAAAGACCATTCTTTTCGTAGATGAAATCCATCGTTTCAACAAAGCGCAGCAGGATGCTTTTTTGCCGTATGTGGAAAAGGGAAGCATCACCCTGATCGGTGCGACCACGGAAAATCCTTCGTTTGAGGTCAACGGGGCGTTGCTTTCGAGGTGCAAGGTATTTGTCCTGCAGGCGCTCAGTACAGAGGAATTGGTCGGGCTTTTGAAGCGGGCTTTGAGCGATGAACGGGGCTTCGGCAATGAGCAAGTTGAAATCTCGGAAGAATTGATCCGTGCGATCGCGAATTTTGCGAACGGGGATGCCCGTTCCGCGCTTTCGACGTTGGAAATGGCGGTTCTGAACGGGGATCGAAAAGGGGAAAAGACCTGTGTTACCAAAGAAACGGTGGAACAGTGCATTTCCAGAAAATCTTTACTTTATGACAAAAACGGGGAAGAGCATTATAATCTGATTTCCGCTCTGCACAAATCGATGCGCAATTCTGATCCGGATGCGGCGGTATACTGGCTTGCGCGGATGCTGGAGGCGGGCGAAGATCCGCTGTATATAGCGAGGCGCGTGACCCGTTTTGCGAGCGAAGATGTGGGCTTGGCGGATCCTCGTGCGCTGGAGATCGCCGTGGCTGCCTATCAGGCGTGTCATCTGATCGGCATGCCGGAATGTACGGTACATCTGACGCAGGCCGTCGTATATATGTCGCTGGCGCCGAAGTCGAACGCCCTGTATGTTGCGTACGGGAGGGCGAGAAAGGATGCGCTTGCGCAGCTGTCCGAACCTGTTCCGCTCGTGATACGGAATGCCCCGACGAAACTGATGAAAGAGCTGGATTACGGCAAGGGATATCAATATGCGCACGATTCGGAAGATAAACTGACGGATATGCAATGTCTGCCCGATTCTCTTGTCGGCAGGGAGTATTACACGCCGACGGAAGAGGGGCGGGAGATAAAATTCAAAGCACGGCTTCAGGATATCAAGGACTGGAAAAAAACACACGGGGAAAAATAGAAAAGTTTTTTCTCGGAAATACAGACACAGGAGAAAAGGGAAATGAATAAGACGGCGGTCGTATATTTTTCGCACAGCGGGATGAATTATGCGAAGGGAAAAATCGTCAAACTGGAAAAGGGCAACACGAAAGTTGCAGCCGAAAAGATAGCAAAGTATTGCGGTGCGGCGCTTTTTGAATTAAAAGAAGCGGAGGCGTATCCGGAAGATTACAGAGAATGCGTGGAGAGGGCGAAGCGTGAAATGCAGGCGGATGCGCGGCCTGCATTGAAGGAAACGGTCGATATCTCCGCGTATGACGATATTTTTCTGGGGTATCCGAACTGGTGCGGTACGATGCCCAAGATCGTGTGGACTTTCCTGGAAAGTTCCGATCTTTCCGGCAAGAAGATTCATCCGTTCTGCACGAACGAAGGAAGCGGCGCGGGCAGGAGCGGACAGGACATCAAAAAGCTGTGTCCTGATGCGATCGTTTCGGAAGTGCTGTCCGTTTGCGGCTCCGACGTTGCCGCCTCGGACGGATTGCTGCGGGATTGGGTTGAGAAAACTTTGACAAAGGCGCGATCCGAGAATTGAAATTGCAGGCCTGCGGGACAGAGCGGCTTTGAAAAATCATAGTTGAAAAGCGTAAATATTTTCATTGACGTTTGCAATGATTTATGATATATTGAAAGGGAAAAGGCCGAGAAAGAAAGGGGGTTTTTATGGGGTTATCTCTTTCGCAGAGTTATTTTCTCTGTGCTTTGAATAAAAAGGGGAAAATTTCTCCGCGGAAAACGGAAACGGCCGTATGTATGACTGCTTCCCCGGTGATCGAACTTATGCTGGAGAATGTTTTTTCCTGCGAAAAAAAACGCTTGAAAACGATCGGTGAATTGCCGGAAAACAGGGGGTATCTTGGACCAGTCTGCGAATTTGTCAAGGCAAAGCAACCGGTGAAGATTGAAAAAGTGATCGAACATTTTGATCTTACTTTTTCTGGAAAACATATGCGCGCGGTGACAGACGGTATCGGAAATTCTTTGTCGGCGGCGGGGTATGTCAGCAAGAAGAAAGCGGGTTTGTTCCGGAACAAAAATGTATACATTCCTGATCCGAAAAAAGCAGAAGAGGCCGTATTCCCGTTGCGGGCTGAGTTTCTGGAAGGCGGCGAGTTAACGGCGGAAACGGTTGTTTTGGCGGTGCTTTTGGATAAATGCGGAAATCTGAAACGGTATTTTACGTCCAGAGGAAGAAAGATCATCCGAAAACGGCTGAAAGAAATCAAGCGTACACCGCAGTACGAGGTCGTACAAAAAGCCGTGGAGTGTACAGATATTTTCTTGGAATGGATCAATCTGCATACGAAATGACGGGAAAAACATCTTTTGATGCATTACAAATGAATCAGATCATGTGAGTTACACTCTTTATTCTGAACCGATAACCATTATTTCTGAAAAAGAAAACGCGGCAGAGCGGCAGGGCGGATGCAATTCGTCTTTGATAAGCGGTGCGATGATTGCTTCTTCCGTTCTGATCGTATCGGCGATTGCAATTATCGAAAGGAAAAGAGGTTAAAGTTTACGTATTCAGTTGCGGAACGGAGTACAAACTTAAAGACAGCCGCCCGAAAGCTTCAGCTTTCGGGCGGCTGTCTTTCCGATGCGGTTTACGGAAGTATTTGTTTATCCTGCCTTATAGGGGATTTTGGCGGCGCTCGCTGAAAACATACGGTCGGCAAATAGCAGAGAGCGTTTTTGTGGTTCGTAATTTTTAAAATTTCAAAAACGTGGCAGAAAATCCGATCGGTTATTGACAGGGACGGCATAAGGTGTTATACTGAAATAAGTACGGATCGATTTTAGGACAGATAAAATCTTATCCGCAAAAAATGCTTTTCGGGAAGGGAGCCGAAGGCAAATATGTGGTAAAAGGTGAGGGCAGAGAGTATGTTGAAGTTAGAGCCTGTTTTGAAAGATTATATCTGGGGCGGGATGAAGTTTGCGAAGATGTATGGCAGGAATAACGGGGGCAAAAGGATCAGTGAAAGCTGGGAAGTGTCGGTGCATCCCGACGGTCTGAGTACCTGTGAGGGCGGAACACTGGCGGAATATCTCGCCAAAAATCCGCAGGCGGTGGATAGAAACGGATCGCCGTTTCCCGTGCTCATAAAATACATAGACGCGGCGCAGAATTTGTCCGTGCAGGTGCATCCGGGCGACGAATATGCGCGCCGCGTGGAAAATGACAACGGCAAGACGGAAATGTGGTATATTCTTGGCGCGGACGAGGGGGCGGGAATCTATTGCGGTTTCAAGCGCGATACGGACAAAGCGGAGTTTCTGGCAAAGGTCAAAGACGGAACGGTGGAAGAACTTCTCAACTTTATTCCCGTAAAGGAAGGGGATTGTTTCCTCATCGAGGCGGGGACGGTACACGCCATCGGTGCGGGGTGCGTCATCTGCGAAGTGCAGCAGAGCAGCAACGTGACTTATCGCGTATACGATTATAACCGCAGGGGCGCGGACGGAAAACTTCGCCCTCTTCATGTGGAAAAAGCCGTGGAGGTCATCAATTTCAAGGCATATGCAGACCATACCGCCACCGGATCATTTGAAAATGTGCAGGGCGGGAAAATACGCCGTCTGACGGGTTGCAAATATTTTGAATGCCGCAAACTGGATCTTGCGGGTGTGTTTACGGAAAAAAATGAAAAATCTTTTACGGCGATCAATGTTCTCAAGGGGGAAGGCAAGGCGGACGGAAAGCCTTTTAAGGCGGGCGACAGCTTTTTTGTCCCCTGCGGAGAAAAATTTGCTTTGGAAGGAAAGGCGGAAATCGTTCTGACGACGGAGGGAAAAGAATGAATTATTATATAGGAATTGATTTGGGCGGTACGTTTGTCAAGTGCGGCATTGTGGACGAGCAGGGAAAGATCCTGATCAAGGATAAAATTCCTACGGGAAACGGCAGACATTATACGGAGATCGCCGCGGACATGGCGGATTTTGCCGAACAACTCATTACTCGTGCGGGGCTGAAAAAAGAGGATGTGAAGGCAGCGGGGATCGGCGCGCCGGGAACTATCGACAGTAAAAACGGGGTCATTGTTTACAGCAACAATATCCGTTGGGAAAATGTACCGCTGTGTAAAGAGGTTGAAAAGCGGCTGGGTTTGCCCGCCTATATCACCAACGACGCAAACGCGGCGGCGTTGGGCGAAAACTTCTGCGGCGCGGGAAAGGATTATCGGAGCATGGTCTTTATCACGCTGGGAACGGGCGTCGGCGGCGGCATTATCATTGACGGAAAGATCTTTGAAGGGAACAAGTCTGCGGGTGCGGAGATCGGGCATGAAGTCATCCGCATGGGCGGCGAAAAATGTACCTGCGGCAGAAGGGGGTGTTTTGAGGCTTACGCTTCGGCAACGGCGCTCATCAACCAGACAAAGCGCGCCATGCAGAAGGACAAGGACAGCCTTTTGTGGAAGCTGTGCGCAAACGATATAGAAAAAGTGGACGGCAAAACCGTGTTCGATGCCAAAGATGCAGGGGACAAGACGGCGGAAAGAGTGGTCAGAAATTACATACGATACCTTGCGGAAGGCGTGACGAACCTTGTCAACGTGTTCCGTCCCGAGGCGATCGTGCTGGGCGGCGGCGTGTGCGCGCAGGGAGAGAAGCTGATCAAACCTTTAAAGAGAAAGGTGAATTCTCTTGCCTACGGCGGCGTCAGGTATGCGCCCGTGGAGATTGTGACGGCAAGTCTTGGTAACGATGCAGGACTTTGCGGGGCGGCAAGGCTCGCGATGCTGAAAACGACAGAAAATTGATGTCCGCGCGATGGGGAGCGGTTTGTCTGTCGGGAAAGCGGAAACCTGTCAATAATAATTTTGAACAGACCAAACGTCGATCCTTATTGTGCGGTCAACGGATCAATATATTTTTCATACAGCAGAATTTTAAATGAATGAATGCTATCATAAAGAAAATCGGGATTTCGGAGGTAAAAATATGAAACGTGTTTATGATTTTCTGAAAGCGGCAGGTACTTATTATTTAGCGACGGCGGAAGGAGATCAGCCGCGCGTGCGCCCGTTCGGGACTGTACATATTTATGAGGGAAAATTGTATATTCAGACGGGGAAAGGGAAGAATGTTGCGAAGCAGATCGCCGCAGATCCGAAGGTGGAAGTGTGCGCAATGAAAGGGGACGAATGGATACGGGTTACAGGGACGCTTGTCCTGGATGAGCGCACGCAGGCACAGGAAAGTATGCTGGACGAATACCCGTCCTTGCGGGCTATGTACAAGACGGGGCCGGAAGGGAATACGGCTGTCTATTATTTTAAGGATGCAACGGCAACCATATCGTCATTTTCACACGGGCCTGAAATCATAACGTTTTGATCTTTGCAGAAAAAAACCGCTGCGCGCAAAACGATTTTGCGCGCAGCGGTTTTTTTGTCGCCAAACGACAGAATACGGAATCAGCGTTCAGCGGCGGCGTTCATACCGTGCGTTTTCAAAGAGCTGTTTTCGGCCGATGGGGCCGCGGGCTTATTTTGTGGAATTGCGGATGACCAGATGATTCGGGATCGTTTTTGGGGGACGAATGAGTTTGCGCGTTTTGACGATGCCGGACAGAATGCTGTATGCTTCGCGTGCAAGTTCCTTGTAGTCATAACTGACGCTTGTAATGGAGATTTTGGATAACGCGCTGATCGGGAGGTTATCATAACCCACAATGCCCACCTGTTCAGGGACGGAAAAACCTATTCTCTCGACAATTTTGAGTGCCTTATAGGCGAGCAGGTCGTTTAAGCAGAAAATGCCCACCGTGTTTCCTGTTTTGATGAGTGAACGCAGGCAGTTCATGAATTGTGTTACGTACGTATTGTTTGTCAGGTTGAGGCGGTGAATGTTTTCGGTGGAGAAGGATAAATTTTCGGAATGGAGGTAAGAAATGAAGCCGTTCAGCCGCTCGTTGGCGGGATCGGCAAATTGTTGTAAGCCGACAAATAAAAAACTCGAATAGCCGCGGTTGTGAAGAAATTTTGCGATATGGCTGCCCATACCGTAGTTATCGGTGATGATGCTGACAAGTTTTTCGTCTATGATCCGTCCGACAAAGACCATGGGCAAAGGGTATGATTTGTAGAAGGAAATAAGGCTTTCGTCGGAAGAGGGGAAATTAATGACGCCTTCGCATCCGATTTCGATGAAAAACCGAAGAGCGGATTTTTCGTTTTGGCTGTCGTTTTCGCTGGTGCGGATGACGAGTTCCGTTTTTTCTTTGCTCAGTATTTTTTG
>USSJ01000073.1 GCA_900557285.1 uncultured Clostridia bacterium
TGCTCGTCGGGTACGCCGCTCTGCCCAGCGTTGCATTGTTCGCCGGATAGATCGCGCCGTATGTGCCGTCGCTGTTGTTGATTTTGTCCGAAATATTGCCCCACGTGATGGAAAGATCCGTCGTATCGATCACATTCGACCAGTCCGCCGCTTCACTGCCGGACGCCACGCCCGAATACGTTTCGTAGTTATACGCCCAGAAAGAAACTGATACGCCCGTAAATTCTTCCGCCGACGTGTTCAGCACGTAATATCCGCTGCCGTCATCCTCCATTTCCTTGAACGTCGTATCCGCAAACGTGTTGGACAGCATCAGCGCCCCTGCCGTATCGAATACTTTCTTGGAACCGCCCACGTTCGTGCCGGGCGTCGAAACGAGCGCCGCACTCGTGCCGTACGTCGCACCCGATTCCGCCGCCGCACCCGTGTACGGGTTGACCGCGGTGATCTTTCCGCTCGTGTCCGCGTCCTCGAACGTGAACATCAGGAAAAGTTTGTCCGCAAGATCCGACGCGTCGACAAGCGCGATCTCTCCGCCCGACGTCGTTCCGCCGCCGCCCGTATTTCCGCCGTCGTCCTTATCGTCATCTTTTTTGCCGCACGCCGTCAGCACCAGGCTCAGCGCCAGCGCGACGGCAAGCATCAAAGCCCAAAAGGAAAACCTCTTTTTCATCTATTTTCACCTCGCAAATAAAATTCGTTTTAATACCCGAAAGTATGTGCCGTCCCCTGTTTTTCATGCCGCGCTGCCATAGAACGAAGCCGCAAAAGGTACACAAATACTTTTCCCTGCGGCGGGTGTTCCCGCCGCAGAAATTTTTTATTCTTTGGAACCCGTCAGCATGATCGAACCGATGATGGTTTTCTGGAAAATGCCGAAGAGCACG
Organism: uncultured Clostridia bacterium; assembly: GCA_900557285.1. Taxonomy (GTDB): domain Bacteria; phylum Bacillota; class Clostridia; order Christensenellales; family Borkfalkiaceae; genus Borkfalkia. Next base: position 888 of record USSJ01000073.1, read on the forward strand.
AGCACGGGGATCAGCGCCAGCACCGAAGCCGCGATGATCTGCGCCATGTTGTAATCGGGATCCGAACTGATCCTGCCTTCCAGGTTGCTCAGCGCAATGGACATATGATACCATTCTTCCGAACGGATGAACATTTCGGGGGCAAGGTAGTTGTTCCATGCGCCCATGAAGCTCAAAATCCCCTGCGCCATGATCGCGGGCATGCCCAAAGGAATGATAAACAGCCAGAAAATGCGCCAGTAACCCGCTCCGTCGATCTTTGCCGCTTCCATGATGGATGTCGGCAGGCTGTACAGGTACTGACGGATAAAGAATGCCGTCATGACCGAACCGAAACAGCCCGGAATGATCATGGCAAGCCCGTTGGTCGTCCAGTTGAACGCCGAGTACAGGCAGTACTGCACGATGATCAGTGCGGGGAACGGGATCATGATCCCGAACATGCAATAGAAAAACGCTATGTTCTTGCCCTTGAAATCGATCTTTGCAAACGCAAACGCCGCCGCGGCAGACACGATGACGCCGACCACGACCGGCACCACCGAGTAGATGACCGTGTTCAGGACGATCCGCCAATAGTTGGCGCCTTCAAAGGCGTCGAATTTGTCGATGACCCGCGCATAGTTTTCAAAGATCCCGCCCTCGATCAGAGATTTCGGCCAGAATACCGTCTGGAGCGTATCCACCGTGCTCCCGTTCACCGATGCCACCAGCATCCACCAGAACGGGTACACCATGGTCAGCGCACCCACGACAAGGATCACATACGTGATCACATCAAAAAAGATTTTTTTGCGACGCTTGTTCGAGCCGTACAGTTTGCTCCCGAACCCGAAAAAGCTGCCGAATTTACACAATGCCCTGTATACAGGATTGGCTTTCTTTGCCGCAGGGACAATCGCTTCGTTTTCAACGTTTGTCATGCTTTGTCCCTCCTTGCGTCCAGCCCGAATTCAACGAGCGTGAAGATAAAGATGATGATCGCAAGCATCACGCTCAACGCACAGCCGTATGCGTAGTACTGATCGGATACGACGTCCATAATGTACCCCACGAACGGCGTGACCGCCACCCCGACGCCCGGATCGCTGAACGATCCGTAAATGAGTTCGGGTTCGACGTAGATCTGCATTCCGTTGATCACCGACGTGACCAACACATAGAAAATGGTCGGATACAGCTGCGGAAGCGTGATCCGCCAGAAGATCTGCCAGGCGTTGGCGCCGTCGATCTCAGCCGCTTCGTGATAACTCGCGTTGACGCCGTTCATGCCCGCAACGAACAGTATGACCGAGCCGCCCAGTCCCTTCCAGGTGGTCAAAATCAGGATCGTGATCTTACGGATCGTCGCTTCTCCGCCCAGCCAGTTGATGTTCGCTCCGAGTATGCTGTTGATCGCGCCGTCGATATCGAACAGGCGGTTCCAGACCAGCGAGATCGAAACGACCGACGCAACCGTCGGAATGTAATAGATCACGCGGAACGTGTTCGTGAATTTGATGTCGCGCGACATGCACACCGCGATCCCGACAGACAGGATCATCCCGATCGGAATACCGATCAGATAAAACACGGAGTTGCCCAGCGTGCCCCAGAAATTCACCATGTCCCCCGCATTCGCCCAGCCGCTGCCGCTCTCCGCGCGGAACATGTACTTGTACCAGAACAGCGCGTCGTCCATAAACGAACCGAACTGTCTGCTGCCGAAATATTTGAAAAGCGCCTGCCCTTCGTAATTCGTAAACGACAGGATCAGCGTCAGAATAAATGCTACATATACAAACAGCGTCGTGCCGATCACCAGCAGCGCCACGAACGCCCATCCCCATAGATTGTCCTGCAGTTTCGCACGGTTGATCGGCTTTTTCCTGCGGATCGCCGCCGCCGTTCCGGACGCCACAAGCGTTTCCGTTACCGGCGCCGCCGCGCCCTGCCCTGCAGGCTCTGTTTCCATGACGGCATTCTCTTTTTCCATTGTTCCCCTCCTTTCGATTTTTTTTCGTTTCAGCCGAGAAGCAATTGCCTCATGCAGCGCCTGTCTTCACAGGCGCTGCATGAACAGAACATTGCCGTCAGTGTATTGCCATTTCACCGCGTTCCAGCACTTTCTGCAATTCGTTCTGCCCGTACGACGCCAGAGCCTGGCAGTACTTATACACAGACACAAACTGCTTGGTTTTATCCTGCAGATCGGTGATTTCCGTTTTCTCGTTGTCCTGGTAATTTTCAAACGGGCTCTTGCCGCTCTGCTTTTCTTCCGGATTCAGGTTGAAATTGAGAAGGTAATAGCCCTCATACTTCGCAAAGGTCGATCCCCACCAGCTGTTGCTGTAGGTGTACAGGCAGGGATCCTTCGCCCCGTTCTGATCCGCCATGCGAACCAAAAGGTTGCGCGACGCCGTGTTCAGCGACGACATATTGAACAGACGGAATGCGCGGCTCACCGATTTTTGCAGGTCGTTGACCGTGTAATCCGCATACAGTTCGTTGAAGCAGGCGTTCTCGCCGCTGATCAGCGATTCGTACCCGTTTTCCGTCAGCCACGTCTTGACGTTTTTGGAAAGATTGCTGCGGTCGGAAACTTTCGCAAGCGCCATCGCCGCCGCATACGCCGTATCCCACAGATCGCTTTCCGGCGTCACGATGCCCTCAAACGCGCCCGTGCCCGCCACATAATCCTTGCACTGCGAAACATAGTTGGGCATCTGCGAACCGGCATACGTCAGGCGTACCTGCGTATCCGCGTCGACGGTCAGGTAAGCGCAAAGATCCGCCACCGCCGATATTTTCCATTCGTTTTCGCCCTTGAAGCGGTTCAATACATTCGAATTGATGCCGTATCCGACAGAATCCATACGCGCGCCCCATTCGTTCTGACGCTCTTTCATCGCCTCGGTGATCTCCGCTTCCGTAAACGTGGATTTGGTCGTGTCGCCGTATGACTGCTGCTCATACTTCGCGTTCTTGATGCGCGAATGCAATGCATGATCTTCGCTCACGGGCGTCGCCATGATCTGATTGTCCAAAACCGATTTGTCTTTATCGAAAGAAGAAATATTCCAGGTACCGAAGCCGTAGAAAACTTCGTGTCCGCCCGTAAAGCCCGTGAATCCGCCCTGACGCGTGAGCGGGCCTTCCAAAGCCGTCGCAGACCAGTACATGTTGTTGTTCCAATCCGAACCGTACGCCGTAAACGCTCCGTACGCTTCGATGAACGCATCGCTGTTGATCCCCCAGCTGCTCGTACTCTCCGCCGATTCGTCGCACATGATCGACGTGTATTCGGGATTGATGATCGTCGCATCGTTGCCGTACAGCCATGCCGTCAGATAATACGGTTCCGTATCATACTGGTCGTTGCCGTATACCCCGTAATGCGAGGAACTCTGCAGCCAGGTCATGTTCTTCCAGCGGTTCGCATTATCCGACGGATACTGATCCGCCGTCACTTCCCCCGTCGTACCCGTTCTGCCCGAATCGTACACCGTTCCGTAATAGGATACCGCATACGAAAGCGCCGAGTATTCCGCATAGGTATAGACAGGATAAATATATCTGTCATCGTACGCCGTGGAAGGATCGTCCGTCGCCGTTTGGTCAAAGATCACGTCGTTCGGATAGCAGGGGATCGTAACATCGTACCCGCCGTTCATCACCGCCATGCACGCGACCGGATCCTTGGCGTCATATGCCGATTTCAGATCGTTGTAACGGTAGAAGTTGAACGGATAATAGGTGACCGTCGTGCCGGGCTGCAATACATACGTCTGCGTCGCATTGGAAGACGTCGGCAATGTGCCCGCCGCAGGCGTCTTGCCGTATTCGTAGACGGATCCGTGCGTATCCATCGTCGACTCGTACAGATTGGTCAGCGTTTCCGAGAAAAAGTTCGCGTTGTACGTCAGCGAGAAGGAGGAATAATCCTTCGGCAGAGCGTACAGCCCCACTTCGTTCTGCGTTCCCGTTTCATAAAACGTGTTCGAAGACGAATCGTACGTCACACTCTCGATCACGCGCTGCCCGTCCCTGTATGCGTACAGAGCCAGCGCATCGCCCCAGACATCCCCTACGTCGTATTTCGAAAAATCAATGTAATTTTTCAGGTTCAGAACATAATCGTTCGCAACATACTGCTGCACGTTGCTCGGCGATACATAGAAAATATCGTGCGCGATCCCCGCGCTCAGGTTCGAGTTCAGCGTGTCAAAATAATCTTCGTTGTCCGACTTGGATTCAAATTTCACGTCGATCGTGAAATCCGCTCCGAATTTGTCGGGATCCGCTTCCCTCAGTTTCTGCGCATAAGCTACTTCCCAAGCGTCGATCAGATCCTGATACGTCGCTTTGTCTTCGTCGGAGCAGAAAATAAAGACACTGATCTCTCCGCTGTCCTTGCCGCACCCGACCGCACTCAGACAGAGCGAGAATACCAGCGCCAGCGCCATTCCGATCAAAGACACTCTCTTCAAAATCCTTTTCATGCTTTAACCTCGCTTTTTCTTTTTTTCTATTTATTTTGCGTCAATTGGATTGCGTATTATTCCGCCGCACCGGCTTTTCCGCTTCGCGGCTCCTTTTTCTTTCTTCGCCTCGTATACGCCTGCCTTTGCCGGCGCACCTGCGCTTTCCCTTGCGCCTTCACCTTTGCGCATTTCCTTTGCGCCTTCCCCTTTACTCTTTCATCTTGCGCTTTAAAAACCGCCGTTCTCCGCCTTTGGGCCTCATGCCCGTAAGCCTTTCAAATCCCCGTCCGCCTGAACGTGTCCCGCATATTTTGCGTCTTTCTCCGTTTCATGACTTTATTCATTGCCGAAGAAGCGGCGCTCTCACTAAAAAAATAAAGCGGAGAGAACTCTCCGCGTATCCTCGGACGTCTCTTTTGATTCTTTTTATAAAGGGGGCAATTTACCTCTCACTACTCGTCCGAATCACCTTTTTCCCCCATTACCGTGATTATGATAGCACACAAATTTCATCCTGTCAATACTTATTTTCAATTTTTTTGTGAAAAAAGACTGAATTTTTTGACTTTTTTTGGTCAAATCGCCCAATTATCGTTAACTTATAACATTCATCGACAAGGTTCCCGAACGTTTTTAACGGTCATTCCCCTCATTTCGCCCTGTTTTTTAAAATATTTTGCTTTTTTTAGCGAAACGTTTACCTATTTTCCGCTTTTTTAGTGAAAATATTGCAATTTGTATTGTTAAATATGTATACTTATTTTTGTTAATTATTAACAGTCTGTTTCCGATGCCTGACAAAAGGACTTTTTTTGACAAAACTTTCGCCGCGGCAGTCGCTCAAAAGGGCAGCAAAAATTTGTTTTTCGGGAAGAATTTTTGTGTTTTGAGCACTTATTTTCTTTATAATTATATAATATGTCGCGCGCGCGAGAGTGAGCGGAAATTTTTGCAAGCAAAAAAGCAAAAGCAGAGCTTGACCGTCCGTTTTGTTGTATTTTTTCAGTTAACGTTGACTTTACAACCGCATATTTTCGTATTTTATCAAGATAAAGCATTTTTATTGAACGGTTCCGTTCCGAGTTCGCGCATCCTTCCCGAATTTCGGCGCGGCATATCGGAAAGGCGGCTTACAGACCGTCGAAGCCCTTTCCCCTTATTTT
>USSJ01000074.1 GCA_900557285.1 uncultured Clostridia bacterium
CCGTTCGACTTGCATGTGTTAAGCACGCCGCCAGCGTTCATCCTGAGCCAGAATCAAACTCTTAAGTTTAATTGCTTAAAGCTGCTCTTTCGAGCAACTGCTCTAACGTTATTTGCTGACTGTTCTTTGAGTACTTGTGTACTAAAAGTTAATTGACAGAAACTTTCAAACTTTCTTTGTTAAAAGATCGTTTAATTCATTTCCTTCTATTCAATTTTTAATCTGCGTTTCACCGAACTTCGTTCGGCGCTCTCGATGAGAGCTTATCCATAATATCATATTTGATTTTGTTTGTCAAGCGTTTTTCAAAACTTTTTTGAAGTTTTTTTAAAACTTTTTTCAAACTCGATCAGATTTGATACCGTTTGGATGTCACTCACGCGACAGCCTAATTAATATATCATATTCAAAAGTATTTGTCAAGAGTTTTTCAAAACTTTTTTAGGTTTTTTTGAACTTTTTTGACGAATTCTTTTGCCCTGATATCGCATCGGGCTGCTCTCTTGCGACAGCTTGACTATAATATCATATACCCCTTTAAAAGTCAAATGTTTTTTCAAACTTTTTCCAATTTTTTTGACATTTTTTTCGCCGCCTTTTTACCCCTTCCATATCTTGCGGTTTTGCAAAAGTTAACCGCTATCCGTTGTATTTTCCCCGCCGTTTGCGCGGGATCTTTTCGCCGCTTTTTCCGCCTTCGCTTCAAATCGTTTGCATGGCGGATCTTTTTTTGCTATAATGTTTGTGTCCTTCCGGTTCGGAAATTCAGGACACCGCTTTTTGCGGAAAGGAATTATTATGTTTAAAGTTCTTCGCATCGCCTGCTCCGTGATCGCTGCCCTCCTGGTTGCCGTCTGCATTTTTATTTTCCTCTATGTCAATATCACCGCGGGGATCGTCTGCGTAGCGGGTGCCCTTTTCTTTTTCGTCCTGACCATGCTCTTCAAATACCTCCAGGAAGAAAAAGAAGAACTTTCCAAAAAAAAGAACCCGCCCGCTATGCCTGCCGAACCTTCCGATTCCGACGACAAAAAACAAAATTAAATCGGCTTTTTCAAAATTTATAAGAGCATCCGTTCACGGATGCTCTTTTTGTTTTTTAATATGTCGCGCGCATGCGCGCACGCGTATTATATAACGATTTCCTTTTATAGCGATTCCCTTTCACGCAAAATTATTCCGTCCGCCCCGCCGCGTTTGCTTCTCCCGCATCCGCCTTTTCAAAACTTTTTCCCTCAAGCGTTTTTCGGGCGGTCGCCGCGGCAGATGTTTCGCGCGGTATTCGGCGTCGGATGTTTCGGGCTGTCGGGCAGATGCTTCGGGCGATCGTCGTCGGCAGGCTTTTCCGGACTGTCTGAATATATTTTTCAAAAATATTTCGGCAATTTTAATCCGACCGAATCAGCGCGCAAGGTTGAGAAAAAACGGAAGTCCGTTTTCGCCGCGCGCCGACACAGTGATCCCGCCGCGGCGATCCCGTTCGATCCGGGCAGGCATCGCCGCACCGTGGTAAATTTCGCCGTCCAGCGTGAACGAAACAAAATATTCCCCGTACAGCTTCCATTCTCCGCGCACTCTGCCTCCGACCGTCAGCGTGCCGTTTTTCTGCAATTCCAGCCCCTGTTTTGCGTACACCGTTTTATCGTTTTGCTCACTGAGCGCGATGTAATCGAATTTTTGCCCCGCAAGCTCCCCGAATCCGATCGGGCGGAGCCGCTCCCCCGCATAGCGGTTGGGACTCATCACAATCTCGCCGCGCACGTTGTATGCGTACAGACTGACAAATAAATAATGAAATCTCCCGCCCGACGGCGTTCTGTCGTGATAGACGATCAGATCCCTGCCGTCCGGCGTTTCAAAGAGATCGCAATGCCCGGGCGCAAAAAAATCGTACCCGACCGCCGTATCGCCCGCATCCCTTTTCCAGCTGAACGAACTGCTCAGCTTTACGCCGCGCGCGCCGTAAGGCGGGCGCATATACTCTCCATCCGCCTTCGTGCTCGTAAACAGGCGCATATTGTATTTTGTGAACAGCGAATCCGCCGACGTGACCAGACTGAACAGCCGCACTTTCCGCAGTTCGATCTGTTCGCGGAAAACGTCGCCCGAAAAAACGGGAACTTTCTTGACCGCGACCACGCTCCCTTCCTGATCATCGGAGGCAACCAGCACTTTCCCGTAATATTCCGCGTCCGAAATTTCCCCTGCGCGGTGCTGCGAAAACGTGAAACCGTCCTTTCGCTGTCCCGTCAAAGGATCCAGCTCCAGAATACGGATCCCGCCGAAAAAACTGCCGTACGTCATGTACATTCTGCGACCGTCGTAAAAAATCTGCGCGTCGATCGCATTCGGCGTTTCGCCCCATCTCCCGCCCGTCGTGACGAGCGGCGAAACCAGCGTATATTCTCCGTCGATGCGCTCCGATTTCGCCAGAAAGATCCCCGAATGGTTCTTGCCGAATTCCGCCGAATAACAGCCGTACAGCCAGTACTTGCCGTCCGCCCCCTTTACTATATCGGGCGCCCATAGCGTGTCGTTGCGGCACAGCGCGCCGCACGCCTCCATTTCCGAAAGCACGGGCGAAAGCGACGCACGGATCCCACGCGGAAACGCCTGCCCCACATATTCCCAGCGGATCAGGTCCTCGGATCTTCGGATCTGGTAATAATTTTGCCCGTACGTACCCGTCGAAAATACGTAATACATCCCGTCCGCAAAAATCATGGACGGATCGTGCGCCCCGAAAATGCCCCATTCGGACACGGGCGCGTCATCCTTCGTCAGCAACGGGGCAAAATAAGCATCTTTTAATTTTTCGTCTTTTTTTTCCATAAAACCGGCCTCTCTTTATCGCCTGTGCATACATAGTCTGTCCGATAATAATCTGTGCGGGCAGAATTCGTGCGAAAATAATCTGTCCGAATAGAATCTGTGCGGACAGAATCCGTGCGGACATAGACAGCGGTTATATCTGCCGCTCAGGCTTCGCCTTCCGCGCCTTTCCTTTGCCATCTGTTCCGCGCCTGAAAAAAGAGCGCCGAAGCGCCCTTTTTTCAGGATTTTGAATGTCTTGCGGCGTTTTACCGCCGCGGGTGAACTGTTTTCTGCGGCATTTTGCCGCAATGCCGTTAAACCAGCGAATTGAGATACAGCGTGTTCTTGCCGTTCTCGCTCAGACAGGAGATCGTCAGGCCGCCTTTCCCCTGCGATTCGATATACGCAGGCATGACCGCACCGTAATAATTTCCCTGCAATGCCGCATCGCCGCCCGTGATCTCGATATAAATATAGTTATCTCCGTACAGGTACCAGCTTCCGACTGCCGTATTCCCGATTTTCAGGACGTTGTTTTCCGCCAGAACCATGTCTTCCTTGGCATAGCCGCCGTTATAGGTGGAATCGTACCGGTTGTTCGTGACCGCCGCATATGCATATTTGCCCGCGGTAATATGGAGCACTTCGTCTTCGGTCACTTTGCGGACCGTCTCGCCCGCATAGCGGTTGGGGCTCATCACGATGTCGCCGCGCGAATTGAAGGTGTACTGGCTGACAAACAGGAAATGATTGCCGCCGCCGAACGTCGTGCGGTTGTGGTACGCGATCAGGTTTTTGCCCGTAGAAGTCGTGATCATGTCGTTATGCCCCGGCGCAAAAAATTCGTACGAGGGCGAACGGTCGGTATCGCTCGTTCTCCAGGTAAACGACCCGCTCACGCGGTTGCCCGAGTTGTCGCCCGTTCCCGTCAACGAAGAGAATCCGCTCGTCGGCGACGCGCTCACATAACTGCGCATATTGTAATCGGACGAAAGGCTGTTGGACGAACCCATCAGGTAATACCGGTTTTTATATTCGTAGCTTTCCGCATCGTAAGACTTCGGATCGCCCGTGTAGACGGGTACGTTTTCATGATAACTGATGACAGGCCCTTCCATGTAGCCGTTGGGAACAAGGCTCGTGCCGTACCGCTCCGCCTGCGTTTTGGAAGATCCTTTCAGAAGATCGTCGCCGCTCAGGCCGTCCTTGCGCAGTCCCGTCTGCGGATCCAGCTCGATGCTGTAAATGCCGCCCGAGAAAGAACCGTACGCCATGTACATTCTGCCGTCGGTATCGTAATAAATGCTCGCGTCAATCGCGTTCGGCCAGATACCGCCGCCGTCATACGAATACACGATGATGTCTTTGAATTCATAAGGCCCTGCGATATCTTTGGAATAGCACTGGAAAATGACCGAATGCGAAGACCCGAAAGCCGTCGTCCAGCTTCCGTACAGCCACCAGCCGCCGTCCGCCGCCTGCGTGACTTCGGGCGCCCACAGCGTCCAGCAGGAATTATTCCAGTTTCCGTCGCCCTTGAGAATGTCGTACACTTCCTGCAGCCCGCCTTTGCCCGATTCGTACACCGATTTTGCGTCCGAATCGTTCTTGCCGCAGTTTTTGATGGCAGGATCGGCAAGTTTTGTCCAGTGGATCAGATCGTCGCTCACGCGCACCTGATACCCATAGTCGCCGCCCGCGTTGTCCGTGTTGAATTCATAATACTTCCCGTCCGCTTCCACGACCACGGGATCATGCACATACCCGATGTCCGAGACGTTCATCGCCGAACGCGATACCGTCGGAAGATCGGGGTCCGCAGGATACGCCGCCGCCACGTCCGACGTAAACGTTTCCACTTTCTCCTCGCCCGAATTGAAATTCAAAGTGTAAGAACCCGTTCCCGTCGCCGTAACGGTATATGTGTCCGTCTTTTTGCCGTTCGCCGTCTCGCTCGTTCCCGCCGAAAGGGTCACGTTCCCTTCCGCAACTTCCGCCGTCACCGTCTTTTGCGCATCGTATACGATGACCAGTTCGTCCGTCATCACGCTCGCGTCCACGTACGTATCTTCCGAAGATTTGTACGTCAGGTTGGGTGCCTGCTCCACGTCGATCTCAAACGAATGCGTGGATACCTCGTCACCAGTCCTGCCGCACGCCGCAAGCAGTACGGACATAGCCATCAAAAGCGCAAGAACCAGCGCCGACGCCGTTATTTTCGCACGTTTCATTTCTGTCCTCCCTTTTTCTTCCCTCGGGCGCAAAAATTCCCGTCGCCCGTTTAAGAAAGGGCTACACAATTCGCAGCCCTTTCTTTCGTTATCTCGTTTTCGGTCAGCTCAGCGTTCCGCCAGTTACTTCTGTCATGAAGAATGCACTGTGATCGTTGAACAAACGCATTATGATCTCTCCGCCCATCAGATCTTCCGTAACGGTTGCCGTCTGCACAACTTTATAGATTTGTTCCGGAACCGCATAGGACGCCGACGCCGTGCCGCCCTCATAATCCTGTGTCGCTGTGTACGTCATGCCAGCATCCACTTCGTAAAGATCCCAAGTAACCGTAACGGATTTCGTTTCCCGCACATATTCTACCGTCAATTTGACCTTACATACAGACAACGTATCGGACCAAACCGTCCATTCCGTAGGATAATGATTCGACGTAGGCGTATCGCTTCCGTTCTCATAATAATTGTAAACAGGATTTTCGATGCCCGTTCCCCAGTTTTCTCTATCCGGTTTAAAGCATGCCAGATTTGCATTGTTCTTGATCAAACCGTAACTGAGCAAATAATAATACTGATCTGCCGAACCGTTGGTGCTGTTCGCTATCGAATAACCCGTAACCGAGAAAGTAAATCCAGTTTCCGTTTCCGTAGGATTGACAACCGTTCCTTTTGCCCATGCCCAGTTATTCTTATTGTCATAATTTTCACGCAAAACACTAATCACGTTTGCCGAAAAAACAGTGTTTTCGGTATCACCCAGTGCAGGTCCCGTGAATTCTCCGGTCTGTTTCAGATTCTCCAAAGCAGTGAATACGGCAGCTTCCGCATCTTCATGCATTTGAGCCGCTTTTTTCAGCGCCTCCGCTTCCGCCTCGCCTTTACCCGGGTCTTCCATCGTGGAAGTGATGCTCGTATCCACGTCCACCGTCGTTCCCGTCGCCGCCGATGCCAGATCTTCGTAGAGATGTTCCGCTTCCGTTGCCGTCAGCGACTGCCCGACGATCAGATCGTCCACATAAATGCCCGAAACACCGTTGAACATATTGAAGGTGCTCCAGCCTTCGCCGTTTTTCATCAGGCCGAGCAAAATTTCCTGGTACATCGCATCCCAGTTCGCCTTGTTGCCCGTCACATAGAAAGATTCGATCTGTTCGGGCGTATACCGGAACGCCAGTGCGCCGTTTGCATAGAAAGAAATACCCGTTTCATAATTGATGTCGATCGTAACATACCGCCAGGTCTGCAGGTATTGCTGTGCCATGGCCTGCGCCGCTTCGGTATCGTCCGAAGGGTCATCCGCCGCATCGCCGAGAAGGGTTCCCGAGATCGCGTTGAACGCCCACCATTTGTTGACGGGCTGGCCGTCGCTGCCGTTGCCGTTGTTGCCGAGCGAATTCGGGGATACCGTGATCTGCGACTGCGTCAGGCTGCCCTGTGCATTCTGATACATGCTCGTC
>USSJ01000075.1 GCA_900557285.1 uncultured Clostridia bacterium
AAAAAACCGCAGAGCCGCGGCGCATTTTTGCGCCGCGGCTCTGCGGCAAATTTCTACGATTTTACGGTACCTGCCGTTTCTTTCTTTTTTTCCGAACTTCTGAAAAGTTTCTGCCCGAACGGTATCATAAACCGATTGAGCTGTTTTGCCAGCATTCCCACAAAGACTGCCGCCGCGACCGTTCCTTCCCTGACTCCCTGCAAACCATGCAAAAATATTAAAGAAAGCGCCGCCGCGATCACCACCAGTGAAACATCCACCATGATTTTCACATATCCGAATTTGACGGGGATCAGCTGACACAGCGCCAGCGCCATTCCTTCCCCCGGCAACGTGACCACTTTCGCCGTTACCTCAAAACTTACGCCGAACGCCACAAAAATGATCCCCGCAATGCATACGAGCCATTGCTGCCAGTACGTATGTACAACGACCCATCCGAGCAATTCCATCGCCGCATCCGTCATAAGCCCGAATACGATGCAGACAGGGATCTGTAACAATTGTATCAACTTAAACCGTTTGCGCAGCAGTACGATCTGCAGCAATACGATCAATGTATTGACAATGATCGTCGTCGTGCCTACCGTCAATCCCGTGATCAGATTCAAAACATACGGGATACTCGAAATCGGCGAAGTTCCCAGCGCCGCTTTGATCGACAGTACGACGCCCACCGCCATGATGCACAGCCCGACGATCAAAAACAAACAACGTTTGATATACTCCGCAACCGTTTTTTTACTGCCTGACTCTTCTTCCTCTTTACTCTTCTCTTCCATAATTTACTTTTGCTCCTCCGTTCTTGAAAGATTCTCGTACACTTTCATAAGCATCTCGCTCATCTTCTCCCGTTCTTCCGCTCCGATACCTTCCAAAGCCGTTTTTTCCGCGTTTGCAAATATATCTTCCACTTCCAAAGCCGCCTTTCTCCCCTTTTCGGTCAGATAAACATACAGCGACCTTCGGTTCGTCCCCAGCCTTTTCCTCTCTACCAGTCCCGACGCTTCCATCCTGTTCAGAATGCTCCCGACCGTGGCAGGCTCTATTTCACAATGCTTCGCGATCCTGTACTGCTCCGCGCCTTCCTGCATCAATAAATATTCCAGTATCTTCGGCTGCCCTGCCGTCAGTCCCAGCTTCTGCGCTTCATACATCACTCTTTTATGAATCATCGCATATGCCTTCATCAGCTGATGGTGAAATAATTCCATAATGTTTCAAAACCTTAACAATAAGTATTCTTACAATAAGCATTATTATAATTATTTGAATCAAAATTGTCAAGCGCCCAAACCCGTCTGCTGAAAATATTCCCGCAAAATTCAGGCTTGACGTTTTATCGGCGCGGCCCGCAGAATTTTTTGAGGCGCGCCGCGTCTGTTTTTTCCGACAAACGGCAACGCCCGACGCAAAAAATTGCGTCGGGCGTTGCCGTTTTGTCCCTTACGGGAAATATTTCATTTTTAAAAACCTGATCGAAAGATCTTTCATTTTGAAGACTGATCTGAAGATTGCTGTTCATCCTCTGCTTTGTTTTCAGCGGCTGAAAAATTCTGATCGGTACCTGCCGCGGTTTGTTCATCCGATTTCGGCACCGCCTGCGCAGCGGCATTTTTATCCGTAGTTTCGGAGGGTTTCTGAAAACTCTGCACCAAACCGACAATGCTGAAAAGTATTCCGGCAAACGGAGCGATCAAAGCCAAAGCATAAATGAATTCCGTCATGCCGCCCGCGACGCCGGCCATGACCGCCAAAAAACAGCCAAACAATATCAGCGCGATCCCGAACAAAATCAAAGCAAGATTTTTGTTCTCCATCAAAGATCTCCCCCTGCTTATTTTTTGTCTACAAACTTCAAAACTTCCGCATACAGCTTGTCTTTATCCGCAACCGTCGTAAAGCGGACGGGCTTGTCGCGCAATTTGGAAAGGCTCGCAGGCACTTTCATGGCCGTGGCTATGTTCAGATGCTTGATCGCTTTGAACGAATCCTTGATGTCGTTCCCCGTGATCGCATACATGACGTCCTGCGGGAATTTATACGGGCTCGCCGTGGAAACGATGACCATCGGCGCTCCGTCCTTTTCATGCTGGGCGATATAGTTGCCCGCGGCATACATCGCACACGCCGTGTGCGTATCCATCGGATACTGGTATTCCTCAAAGAATTCGTAAATGGTCTCCACCGTTTCGTCTTCGCCGCAGGAATCCGCCCACAAAAGTTCCTGCAACTGTTCCAGCTCTTCGTCGTAAAGATTGTATACGCCTTCTTTCGCGAGCTTGTCCATGCGCATCTGCACGCGCACCGCATTGCGGTCTGCCAGTTCAAACAAGAGCCGCTCCAGATTGCTGGAAATCAGAATATCCATGCTCGGCGACATCGTTTTATAAAACTCACGGCGCTTGTCATATACACCCGTACGGATGAAATCGGTCAGAATATTGTTTTTATTGGACGCGCAGATAAGTTTTCCGACCGGAAGTCCCATTCTCTTCGCATAATACGCCGCCAAAATGTTCCCGAAATTTCCCGTCGGAACCGCGAAATTCACGGGCGAACCCATGTCGATCTGCCCCGACGAGACAAGATCGAGATACGCCGAAAAATAATACGCGATCTGCGGCGCAAGCCTGCCGAAGTTGATCGAATTCGCCGACGAAAGGACGACTCCCTTGCTTTTCAGCTCTTCCTTGCAAGTTTCGCTCGTAAAGATCGTTTTAACAGCCGATTGGCACACGTCAAAGTTGCTCCGAACCGCAACGACGTTCACATTGTTTCCTTCCTGCGTCGACATCTGCAATTTCTGCATCTTGCTGACGCCGTCGTTCGGATAAAACACCATGATCTTGATGCCTTCCGCATTTTTGAACCCTTCCATCGCCGCTTTGCCCGTATCCCCGCTCGTCGCGACGAGGATCAGCACTTCTTCCTTGATCCCGCAAAGGTCGCAGCCCTTCCGCAATAAATACGGCAAAAGCGTGAGCGCCATGTCTTTGAACGCACACGTGGGACCATGAAAAAGCTCGAGCATGTACAGCCCTGCGTCGATCTTGACCAGAGGCGCGGCATCCCCGCCTTCAAACTGCGCATACGCCTTCGCGCAAGCCTCTTTTAATCCGTCGTAATCGTATTCGTCCAGATATTTGTGCAGTACCGCCGCCGCCCGTTCCGCATAGTTCATGCCCAGCATTTCTTCCAGTTCCTGCTCCGAAACCTGCGGAAATACTTCCGGCACAAACAATCCGCCGTCTTTTGCAATACCCTGCGCAATCGCCTGCGCTCCCGTCACGCATTCTCCCCCGCGTGTGCTGATAAATTTCATATTGACACCCTTTCGCCCGCTCTGCACAACCTAAGATTGCGCACATTCGGAAGCTCGCCCTTCCGATATACGGAAGGACGAGTTTCCCGTTCATGTTTATTTATTTCGTTTGTTTCGCTTGCCCGCTTTTTTACAGATACTTTGCAACAAAATCCGGAAGATCTTCCTTCGCACAGCTGCAGGTTACATAGATCGTGATGCCGTTCGTCTCCGACAATTTGTCGAGCATATAGTAGAATGCCGCCATGTCTTTGATTTCTTTACCCGCAATGCGCGCGGCTCCGTCAACAAAAAGATATTCGTTGTCGTTGTTCGCCGCCACGACGCCCTTGATAAATCCGCAAAGCGCATCTTCGCCCGCGATCATATAATCACTCGTATCGATAAAACGTATATCTCTGTGAAGGTCGTACATATAACGCTTGGTGTTGGTAACGAAAATCAGATGCCCTTTCGCACTTTCCACTTTGCTGTTCGCTTCGTCAATTATGATTTTCGTTTTCCCTGTACCCTTAGGCCCGTAAATAATTTTGATCATATTAACCTCCGATCTTTTGATACATTTATTTTACACTGTTTTTCTCCGACTTTCAATAGCTTTTCAAAAAAATTTATGAAAACTTTCGGAAATTTTGCGCAAAGCATTTTCACAAAGCACGTCTTCGTTACTTACTTCTGCCAAAAGCAACAAATTCACGGTGACGGTCGCGATTCAGAAGACGGATCATGTTATCCAGTTCGTCGTCGCCCCAGATACTGTTCCTGCCCGCCGCATATTCGCTGTCGATCTGCTCTTTCATCTTCACGACCAGCTCGTCTTTTTTATCGATCTTATACCCGTCAGGCAGATCGTAATAGTCGTTGATCCAGTACGCGATCCCCGCAAGCCCGCTCGCATTGTTGATCGATACCCGCGCAGGCCGCCCCAGAATCTTCGCCGTATCAAAAATATTGTAGATCTCGGGATCCTTCAGCATGCCGTCTGCATGGATACCCGCTCTCGTCGCATTGAACGCCCTGCCTACAAACGGCGTCATCGGCGGGATAATATACCCCAGTTCGTCTTCAAAATAATGCGCGATGTCCGTGATCGCCGTAAAATCCATTCCGTCCGTCGTGCCGCGCAATGACGCATATTCCACCGCCATCGCTTCCAGAGGACAATTCCCCGTGCGTTCGCCGATACCCAGAAGCGAACAGTTTACCCCGCTCGCTCCGTACAGCCATGCCGTCGTCGCATTCGTGACAACTTTGTAAAAATCGTTATGCCCGTGCCATTCCAGCATACTGCTCGGCACTTCCGAATGGTGATGCAATCCGTAGACGATCCCCTGCACGCTCCGCGGCAGGGACGTTCCCGGATACGTCACGCCGAATCCCATCGTATCGCACATACGGATTTTGATCGGGATCCCGCTCTCCTTCGAAAGTTTCATCAGCTCGTTCGCGAACGGTACGACAAATCCGTAAAAGTCCGCGCGCGTGATGTCTTCAAAATGGCACCGCGGCCGGATCCCGTGCGAAAGCGCACTCTTGACGATCCCCAGATATTTGTCCATCGCCTGCGCACGCGTCAGGTTCATTTTCTTGAAAATATGATAGTCCGAACAGCTGACAAGAATACCCGTTTCCGCTACCCCTGCCTGCTTCACAAGTTCAAAATCTTTTTCGTTCGCGCGGATCCATGTCGTGATCTCCGGGAACTTCAGCCCCAGATCCTGGCACTCTTTCAGAGCCTGCCTGTCTTTTTCACTGTACAGGAAAAACTCGCTCTGCCGTATGATCCCCTTCGGGCCGCCCAGCCTGGACATCAGCCTGAATATATCCACGATCTGCTTAACCGTAAAGGGCGACGTCGATTGCTGTCCGTCTCGGAACGTCGTGTCCGTGATCCATATTTCCTCCGGCATGTTCATCGGAACGTGCCGATAGTTGAACACGACCTTCGGTATCTCGTCGTACGGATACAGGTCGCGGAACAGCTCGGGCTGCTTCACGTCCTGCAATTCGTACTGGTATTTGTCCTCTTCCAAAAGATTCTTGCTTTTGTCGAAATAAATCACGGATCAGAACACCTCCTTGACAAATTGCTCGATCCGGTTCAGCCCTTCCGCGATGTCTTCCTTTGAAATCGCATACGACAAACGCACACATTCGTCATCCCCGAACGCGATCCCCGGTACCACTGCGACCCCTTTCTCCAAAAGCATGTCCGCTATATCCAAAGACCCGCCGATCTTTCTGCCGTTGTAACGCTTTCCGTACAATTTGTTTACGATCAGCATAATATAGAATGCGCCGTCCGGTTCGATGCAGTCCAGATGCTCGATCTGACGGATGCGCTCGATCATGAATTTCCTGCGGTCATTAAAGATCGCGCACATCTTCTCCAGCTCCTCTTCGCTGCCGTTGAGCGCCGCAAGCGTCGCATACTGCGATACGCTCGCAGGATTGCTCGTCGCATGGCTCTGGAACGAGTCGATCGCCTTCGCCACATCCTTCGGCGCCGCAAGCCAGCCGATCCTCCAGCCCGTCATCGCATACGTCTTGGATACGCCGTTCACGATGACCGTGTGCTCTTTCATCTTCTCGCTGACCCGCGCAATGGAAAAATGCTTCACGCCGTCATAGATAAGTTTGGAATAGATTTCGTCCGAAAGCACCCAGATCCCCGCTTCTTCCGCTACTTTGCCGAGTGCACGGATCTCCTCTTCCGTGTACACCGCACCCGTAGGATTGGACGGGGAATTAAAAATCAGCATCTTCGTTTTCGGCGTGATCGCTTTTTTCAGATCCTCCGGCGTGATCTTGAAATGATTGTCTTTGTGCCCTTCCACAAAGACGCTCACGCCGCCGCAGACTTTCACCACTTCCGGATACGTAAGCCAGTACGGCGCGGGAATGATCACTTCGTCACCGTCTTCGATCAGGGCAAACATCGCATTGAATATGGAATGCTTTGCGCCCGAGGATACGATGATCTGCGAAGGTTCGTATTCGAGTTCCTGCTCTTCTTTGAACTTTTCCGCGATCTTCGCGCGAAGCTGCGGCAATCCCGACGAAGGCGTATACTTTGTACAGCCCTTGTCCAATGCTTCTTTCGCCGCATCAATGATGTGCTGCGGCGTGTTGAAGTCGGGTTCGC
>USSJ01000076.1 GCA_900557285.1 uncultured Clostridia bacterium
TTTGTCTTTACCATATCACAGCCACCTTTCCCATCCTGCCCGGTGCAATTTAAACACGCTTAATATTATATCCGCAAGGCTTGTCAAAAACAACCGGAAAAGAAAACAAACTGTAGATTGAAAAGCCGGATTATTTCGATTATAATGATAAAATGACCGTTTGAATACAACAGGAAGGATTCCGTTCCCATGAAGGTGTTTTTTTATACGCTGGGCTGCAAGGTCAATCAATATGAAACCCAGGCGATGCGCCGCCTGATGGAGGAAGAGGGATACGAAACGGCGGAGTATACGCCGGGAAAGCAAATGTCGGGGGACGCGGTGATCGTCGTCAACTCCTGCACCGTGACGGGGGAGAGCGATCACAAGCTGCGCAAGCTGCTGCGCCGCTGCCGGCGGGAGAATCCCCAGGCGGTGCTGGTGCTTACCGGCTGTATGCCTCAGGCCTTTCCTGAACAGGCCGCGGCCTTGACGGAGGCGGATATTGTGCTGGGCAACGCCGCGCGATCCTCCCTCCCGGCCCAGGTGCGCCGCTTTTTGACATTGGGACAGCGCATTGTGGAGATCCCGCCCCACGGCGGCAAATTTGAATCCCTCTCCATCGGTGAATTTCAAGGCAGGACCAGGGCCTTTGTGGCTGCAACCGTTTCTGCTCCTACTGCATCATCCCGTATGCCCGGGGACGGGTGCGCTCCAAGCCGCCGGAGGAGCTGGAGAGGGAGATCCGCGCGCTGGCGGAGAAGGGCGTGCTGGAGCTTGAAAAGGAGCGCGTCAACCGTACGCCCTTGCAGGGCGTGGAAACGGCGTTTACGCCGCGGACGCTGACGCCGGCGCAGCAGGCGGCGGCGGAAAAGATAAAAAGCTCTTCCAAGACGGTGCAGCTGCTGCACGGCGTAACGGGCAGCGGCAAGACGGAAATTTATCTGACCTTGATCGCGCAAGCGCTCAAAGAAGGAAAGACGGCTATTTTTTTGGTGCCTGAAATTTCTTTGACGCCGCAGATGTTCACGCAGCTTCGGGCGCGGTTCGGCGGGGCGGCGGCGATCATGCACAGCGGACTTTCGGCGGGCGAAAAGTTTGACGAATGGCACCGCCTGCGCACGGGCGATGCGAAGATCGCGATCGGGGCGCGGAGCGCGGTGTTTGCACCGGTGGAGAATGTCGGCGTCATCATCATCGACGAGGAACACGACGGAAGCTATTCCAGTGAAACGAATCCGCGCTACAATACCTGGGAAATTGCGAAAATGCGCGCGGAATACAATGGGTGCAAGCTGGTCCTCGGCAGCGCGACCCCGTCGGTGGAAACGTATCTGAAAGCGACGGAAGGGGAATACGGACTCATCGAACTCCCCGAACGTATCAATAAGAATCCGCTGCCCGAGATGATCGTGGCGGATATGCGCAGGGAAGTGCGGCGCGGGAACAATTCGCCTTTTTCGGCGGCGCTCCGCGAAGAACTGGAAAATTGTCTGGAATCGGGCAATCAGGCGATCCTGTTTTTAAACCGCCGCGGCTTTGCGCAGAGTGTCGTCTGCCGCGAATGCGGATCGGTCATCAAGTGTGAACGCTGCGACGTATCGCTCACCTATCACAGCGAAGAAAATTGTTTAAAATGTCATATGTGCGGCGCCACATATAAAATGCTGTCGGCTTGTCCCAATTGCGGCGGCGTGCATCTGAGTTATACGGGCACGGGCACGCAGAAAGTGGTGGGAGAACTGAAAAAGATCCTGCCGTCGGCGCGCATTCTGCGCATGGATGTGGATACGACAAGCGGAAAGGAAGGCCATTACAAGATCCTGAAAAAGTTTGCGGATCATGAGGCGGACATTCTGGTCGGCACGCAGATGATCGCAAAGGGACACGATTTCCCGTCGGTTACGCTGGTAGGAATACTGGATGCGGACATGAGTTTACATTTTTCCGATTATCGGAGCGGCGAGCGTACCTTCCAGCTGGTAACACAGGTCGCAGGCCGCAGCGGTCGTTCAAAAGAAAAGGGAAAAGTGGTTTTGCAGACATACGATCCCGAAAATTATATCCTGCGCTTTGCGATGAATTATGATTACAAAGCATTTTTCAAACACGAGATCTCGCTGCGCAAGGCGACGAGTTTTCCGCCGTTTGCGAAGATCGTGCGGGTCATGGTAACGGGCGAAGACGAGAAAAAGACGTTGGAAGTGCTCAAACCCGTATATTTTTCGCTCAAAGAACTGTTTGATGCGCATACCGGAGATTTTTTATTTTTTAACAAGATGAAAGCGCCGGTCAAGAAAATACAGGATAAATTCCGTTATCAGGTGCTGATGCGGATTACGAACGAGGGACTTCTGCCGCAGATCTATGAGCGGTCTTTGCGCGAAAAGACGAGGGACGTGCTCGTCTATGTGGAAGAAAACCCTGCTAATTTAAGTTGATGTTTTAAGTTGAAACCGGAAGGACTGGAGGAGAAGTTATGGCAATACGGAACGTCGTACAGGTAGGCGACGATGTATTAAGGAAAAAATGTTTTGAGGTAACGTCTTTTGACGAGAAACTCGGCGAGCTTTTGGACGATCTGCGCGACACAGTCCGCAAAGAAGACGGCGCGGGGCTGGCGGCTCCGCAGGTCGGAATTTTGCGCAGAGTTGTCGTCGTGGACGTGAAAGAAGGCTTTTATGAATTTGTCAATCCCGTGATCGTGGACAGCAAGGGCGAGCAGACGGGATATGAAGGATGTCTTTCGGTGCGCGGAAAGCGCGGTATCGTTACGCGTCCGATGGTCGTGAAAGTGGAATATTCCGACCGCAAAGGAAAGCGCAAAAAACTGACGGCGCGCGGCTTTTTCGCGCGCGCCGTATGCCATGAACTGGACCATCTGGACGGCATTCTTTATACCGATCGCGCCGAACGGGTGGAACGTGCGGAAGATTAAAAGACGGGGGAGTACGCTATGAAGATCATCTATGCGGGCGCTCCCGCTTTTTCGGTGGTGCCGCTCGAAGCATTGCTGAACGCGGGATTTTGCGTTGCGGCGGTCGTAACACAGCCGGACAAGCCCACGGGAAGAAAGGCGATCCTTACGCCCACGCCGCTTAAATCGTTTGCGCTTTCGCGCAACATTCCCGTACTGGATTTTGCAAAGATCCGCGAACACATTGCGGAGCTGAAAGAGATCGGCGCGGACGCAATGGTTACCTGTGCTTACGGACAGATCCTCACACAGCAGGTGCTGGATTGTTTTCCGTCGGGCGTTTACAATATCCACACGTCGCTTCTTCCGCGCTGGCGGGGCGCTTCGCCCGTACAGCATGCTATTTTATCGGGAGATAAAGAAACAGGCGTTACGGTCATGCGCACGGATATCGGACTGGACACGGGGGATATTTTGCTCCGGGAAAAGACGGAGATCTCTCTTTCCGATACGGCGGCAACGCTTTCGGAAAGGCTTTCTCAAATAGGTGCAAAGCTCATCGTCGAAGCGCTTCGCGCCGTGGAAACGGGAAAGGCGGTCTTTTGCAAACAGCCGCAAGAGGGCGCAACACTCTGCAAGAAGATCCGAAAAGAGGATTGCCTTGTCGATTTTTCAAAAGCGGCGCAAGAGCTGAGCTGTCTGATCCGTGCCATGTCGCCGGAGCCGCTCGCATTTTCGCGCCTTCACGGAAAGCTCGTCAATTTTTATTTTGCGGAAGCGTCTGAAGGGGATGCGGAAGGCGCTTTGGGACAGGTCATCCGTGCGGATAAGAGCGGGATCTATGTCCTGACGGGGAGCGGAATTTTAAAAATTCTCGAATTGCAGTTGGAAGGCGGCAAAAAGCTGAAAGCCGCCGATTTTGTAAACGGCAGAAAAATTTCTGTCGGCGATGTTTTCGGAGCCTGCATATGACAAATCCGATCTATGATCCGTACGCGGTCTTGCAGAAGGTGTACGGCGGCGGCGCTTTTTTGAAACAGGCGCTTTCCGAAACGCCGATCGAGGAGCTGAACCGCGCGCGGACGGTCAAAATATGTTACGGGGTTCTGGAAAACGATCTGTACCTGGATTTTTGTATCCGTTCTTTTGCGCCTAAAAATCCGAAACTTCCCGTTCGCATTATTCTGAAAATTTGCCTTTATATGCTTTTGTTTTTAAACAAACAGCGCTATATGATCACGGACAACGCGGTGTCTTTGGCAAAAAAACTCGGTAAAGGCGGAGCGTCGGGATTCATCAATGCGTTTTTGCGCACATTCGATGCGGAAAAACTCAAACTCCCGCAGGGGAAAACGGAGCGCTTGTCCGTACAGTATTCTTATCCCGTGTTTGCGGTGAAGCGGCTTTTGGCGGAATACGGGGATGACGCCGCATCTGTCATGGAACATATGCCTGCGCGAACATTTGTCCGATTCAAGGATAAAGAGACGGCGGAAAAGTATTTGAATGCGTCGTCGCGCACTTGTGAAAATAAAGAAGAAGTGCACAAAGACGGAGAGTTGAGGAGCGGCGCACAAAAGACTCCGTTTGAAAATGTGTATGCGTTTTCCAATTTTCGCCGCGATAAAGGTTTTGATGCGGGCGAATATACCTTTCAGTCGGTGGGATCGGCGGCGATCTGTTCGGTCGTGGAGCCCTGTGAAAACTTACTGGACGCCTGTGCCGCGCCCGGCGGAAAGAGCGTGCTGTTATCGGAAAAATGCGCGCACGTTACCGCATTTGAATTGCACGCGCATCGGGCGGAGCTTATCAAAAGGTATGCGGCGCGGATGGGTGCAGAGAATATCGATGTCGTCTGCCGCGATTCTTCCGTATACGATGGAAAATACCGCCGCGCTTTCGATGCGGTGTTGGTCGATGCGCCCTGTTCGGGGTACGGCGTAACGAACGAAAACCCCGACATCCGTTTTTTCCGCAAGGAGGAGAGCTTGCAACAATTGCATAAGATCCAGCTTTCCATTCTGAATGCCTGCGCGGAATATGTGCGGGAGGGCGGAAAACTGTATTATTCCACTTGTTCGGTGTTTGGGGAAGAAAACGACGGAACGGTCGCCGAATTTCTGAAAACGCACCCCGAATTTTGCGCGGAAAAGATCGAATGCGCGCTCGGACATATGCAAAAAGAGTACGGTTTGCAGTTTTTGCCGCATCTGTCGATGGGCGCGGGTTTTTATGTCAGCAAACTCGTCAGGAAAAGAGAACCGACGTCCGCTGAGTAAAACGGGCGGCTTTTTCGTTCAAAGGTTGTACGGTTCGAGTTAAGGAAAGAAAAAATGAAAGAAATTTTACAGGATTACTCCTTTGCGGAATTGCAGGCTCTTGTCTTGGAATCGGGAGAGCAGAAATACCGTGCGGGACAATTATACCGCGGACTCATGCGCGGCAAGCGGATATCGGATATCACGGAAATTTCCAAAGCGTTCAAGGAAAAACTTCTGGCAAGGTTTGAAGATGAACCCGTGCGCATCCGCGAGGTATTCACGTCGTCGGACGGTACGGAAAAATATCTTTTCGAACTTTCGGACGGAAACATCATCGAGGGCGTGCTCATGTCCTATAAATACGGCAGAACGCAGTGCGTATCCACGCAGGTGGGGTGCCGTATGAACTGCGCGTTCTGCGCATCGGGGCTGAACGGGCTCATCCGCAACCTGACGGCGGGCGAGATCCTTTCGCAGATTTTGGTCGTGAACGCGAAATTCGGCGGAACGCCCGAAAAGCGTGCGGTAACCAATGTTGTTCTCATGGGCAGCGGCGAGCCGCTCGACAATTATGACAACACGGTCAAATTTTTAAGAAACGTAACGGCGGAAGGCGGAATCTGTATCAGTGCGCGGAATATATCGCTATCGACGTGCGGGCTCGTGCCGAAAATGTATGACCTTGCCGAAGAGGGGATTCCTGTCAATTTAACGGTGTCGCTTCATTCGCCGTCGGACGAGGAACGGCAACGGATCATGCCCGTCGCAAAGGTGTATACGATCGCCGAAATTTTAAAGGCGTGCGAAAATTATTTTGACAAGACGGGCAGGCGGTATATCTTTGAATATTCGCTGATCGCTGGTGAAAATTCGGATGCGAAACACGCGCAGATGCTTATCGATCTTTTGCGCGGAAAGCCCTGCCATGTCAATCTGATACGGTTAAACGAAGTAAAAGAGCGGCACCTTTCGGGCATTACCGAAAAGGAAGCGTATCGTTTTTTGGGACTTTTGGAAAAGGGAGGGCTTTCGGCAACGCTGCGGCGGCAGATCGGGGCGGACATCGGCGGCGCCTGCGGGCAGCTTCGCGCAGGGTATCTTGACGGAAAGACGATCTGATCGGGCAAAATTCTCATGCGGAAAAAGGGGGAGAAGATGAGAAAAGCCATCGCGGCGGCGATTGCCGTTGCATTGTTGATGTGCGGTGGGTGTTATGCCCATACGGAGTACGACGAAAAAACGCTTGTAAGGGCGGAGTATTCGGGCGCAGAGGGAATGGCGGAGTTTCC
>USSJ01000077.1 GCA_900557285.1 uncultured Clostridia bacterium
AGGGCTCTTGTACAAAGGTCATAAGATCGTGCCGTATTGCCCTCGCTGCGGAACGGCGCTCTCCTCTCATGAAGTGGCGCAGGGGTATAAGGACGTAAAAGAAACTTCCGTATACGTCCGTTTTCACAGGAAGGGGCTGGAAAACAGTTATTTTCTTGCGTGGACGACGACGCCCTGGACGCTTCCTTCCAATGTGGCGCTTTGCATGAACGCGGATGAAGACTATGCGGAGATCGAAGCGGAAGACGGGGCGCATTATGTGCTGGCGCAGGCGCTGGTTGCATCGCTTTTTGAAAATTACAAAGTTTTGTCCGTGAAAAAGGGCAAGGAATACGAATTTGCGGAATACGAACCGCTGTTTGACTATGCAAAGGGATCTTTCCGCGAAAAAGCGTACTATGTCGTCTGTGACGGCTATGTAACGCTGACGGACGGCACGGGCATCGTGCACATTGCTCCCGCGTTCGGTGAAGACGACTACCGCGTCGGAAAGAAGTATAACCTTCCCGTGGTCAACATGGTGGACGAGCGCGGCTGTTTCAAGCCTGCCGTCACGGATTTTGCGGGTACGTTTGTCAAAAAAGCGGACAAAGGTGTGATCGAACTTCTGAAAAAGAAGGGGCTCTTGTTCAAAGAACTGATGTATGAACACAGTTATCCGCATTGCTGGCGCTGCGACACGCCTTTGCTGTATTATGCACGCGAGAGCTGGTTTATCAAGGTAACGGCAGTCAAGGACGAACTGATCAAGGCGAACAATTCCGTCAACTGGATGCCGGAGACGATCAAGTCGGGGCGCATGGGCAATTTCCTGGAGAACGTGATCGACTGGGGACTTTCGCGCGACCGCTACTGGGGTACTCCGCTTCCCGTGTGGGTATGCCCGGATTGCGGCAAGGTGCACGTGATCGGAAGCAAGGCGGAACTGAAAGAGCTTTGCGGAATCAAAGGCGATATTGAATTGCATCGCCCGTATATCGATGATTGCACGTTCAAATGCGAATGCGGCGGAACGATGAAGCGTACGCCGGAAGTGATCGACTGCTGGTTCGATTCGGGTTCCATGCCGTTTGCGCAGTATCATTATCCGTTTGAAAACAAAGATCTTTTCAATGAAACATTCCCTGCCGATTTTATTTCGGAAGCGGTGGATCAGACGCGCGGATGGTTCTATACATTGCTGGTCATCTCGACGATCCTGTTCGGGAAAGCGCCTTTCAAAAACTGTATCGTATTGGGACACGTCAACGACAAAAACGGCGTGAAGATGTCCAAGCATAAGGGGAACGTTGTCGATCCCTGGAGCGTACTGGACAAACAGGGCAGCGATGCCGTGCGGTGGTATTTCTATACGTCCAGCGCGCCGTGGATCCCTTCGCGTTTCTATCCGGAAGCGGTGTCGGAAGCGCAGCGCCGCTACATGGGACCGCTGTGGAATTCATACGCGTTTTTTGTGCTGTATGCGGAGATCGACAAATACGATCCGAGCAAGTACGATCTGAAAAAATGCAAACTTTCCCTTATGGACAAGTGGATTCTGTCCAAGCTGAATACGCTGATCAAAACGGTGGACGAGGGATTGAACAAATATAATATTACGGACAGTGCGCGGGCGTTGCAGGATTTTGTGGATGTTCTTTCCAACTGGTATGTGCGCCGCGGCAGAGAGCGTTACTGGGGCAAAGAGATGACGGACGACAAGGCGGCGGCTTACACGACGCTGTACACCGTGCTGGTAACGCTTGCGAAACTGACTGCGCCGTTCACGCCGTTTGTGGCGGAGCAGATCTATCGCAATCTTGTTCCTAATTTCTATAAAGACGCGCCGAAGTCGGTGCATATGTGCAAATTCCCTGTCTGCGACGAAAATGCGATCGATCCCGATCTTGAAAAAGGCATGGATTCGGTGCTGGAGATCGTAGTTTTGGGAAGGTCTGCGCGGAATGCGGGTTCTTTGAAAAACCGTCAGCCGCTTGCGGAGATGATCGTGGCGACCGAACGGGATCTGGATCTGAACGAAGAGCTGCAGGGCGTGATTTTGGACGAGCTGAACATCAAGAGCATGAAATTTGCGAAAGACGCTTCGGCGCTGGTAACGTATAAACTCAAGCCGCAGATGAAAACGCTGGGGCCGAAGTACGGAAAATTGCTGAACGGTATCCGTGCATTTTTGGAAACCTGCGACGGGGCGGCGGTAGTCGGCACGGTAAAAGACGGCGGCACGTTCCGCACGCAGATCAACGGGGCGGAAGTGGAACTGACGGAAGAAGATCTTCTCGTTTCTACGGAAAGCGCGCAGGGATACGTGTCGGCGAGCGAAAAGGGCATCACGGTGGCACTGGATTCGCGTCTGACGCCCGAACTGATCGAAGAAGGAATTGAGAGAGAGCTTATCTCCAAGATCCAGACGATGCGCAAGGAAGCGGGATTTGAAGTAACCGATCATATCGACGTGTATTATACGGCTTCGGGAGAAACGGCGAAAGTTCTTGCTTCGCATAAGCACGCGATCGCGTCGGTGGTGCTGGCGGATCGCGTGGAAAGCGGCGCGGCGCAGGGATATACGAAAGATTGGGAGATCGGCGACGAAAAGGCGACGATCACGGTCGTGAAAAAATAAGATATCGGAACGCTGTTCCGAAGAGGTAAAAAATGCGGATTGCCGAAGATTGGCAAGATTATAAAATCATAGCGACGGGCGGCGGCTATAAGCTGGAGCGTTGGAAAGACATCGTATTGCTGCGGCCCGATCCGCAGGTGATCTGGGAAGCGCAGAGAGATCTGTTTGCGTATCCGGGGATCCATGCGGTGTATCGCCGCAGTGAAAAGGGCGGCGGCGCCTGGGAGTATCGGAAACCGATGCCGGAGGAATGGACGGTCGGATACAAAGATCTGAAATTTAAGATCAAGCCGATGGGATTCAAACATACGGGACTTTTTCCGGAACAGGCAGTGAACTGGGACAGAATGTCGTCTCTGATCAAGGGCGCGGGCAGGCCTGTAAAAGTTCTGAATCTTTTTGCGTATACGGGCGGCGCGACGGTCGCGTGTGCGAAAGCGGGCGCGGAAGTGGTGCATGTGGACGCGGCGAAAGGCATGGTGGAGCGTGCGGGCGAGAATGCGCGGCTTTCGGGGATCGCGAGCGGGATCCGTTATATTGTGGATGACTGCAAGAAGTTTGTGCAGCGGGAGATCCGCCGCGGGAACCGGTACGATGCGATCATCATGGATCCGCCCTCGTACGGCAGAGGGCCGGGCGGGGAACTTTGGAAGATCGAGGACAGCCTGTATTCGTTTGTGCAGCTGTGCGCGCAGGTTTTGGCGGAGGATCCGCTGTTTATGCTGATCAACAGCTATACGACGGGTTTGCAGCCGATGGTGCTGAACAATATTTTGACGCTGTGTCTGAAAGGATACAGCGGTAAGATCGATGCATACGAGGTAGGGATTGCCACGGAAGAAGGGATCCCGCTTCCTTGCGGAGCAGGAGGGATGTTCATTCATGAATGATCTGAACATATTATACGAGGACAATCATATTATCGTAGTGATGAAACCGCAGGGGGTGCCTACCTGCGGGGATGAGAGCGGCGACGACAGTTTGCTGGAAGCGGTGCGCCGTTATGTGAAAGTGACTTATAATAAACCGGGGAACGTATACATCGGGCTGGTTCATCGGTTGGATCGTCCGACGGGCGGGGTGATGGTATTTGCCAAGACGAGCAAAGCGGCCTCGCGGCTGGCGGAGCAGATGCGGAGCGGTGATTTTGAAAAGCAATATCTGACCGTGCTGGTCGGCTGTCCGAAGGAAAAGCAGGGTACGCTTGTAAATTATTTAAAGAAAAATTCGGTCAACAATATGGTTTATATCTGCACGCAGACGACGGACGGAGCAAAAATGGCGTCTTTGGATTACGAAGTGCTGGAAGAGAAGGGCGGTTGTTCATTGGTGCGGGTGAAACTTCATACGGGCAGGACGCATCAGATCCGCGTGCAGATGGCGGGGATCGGAACGCCCGTGTACGGGGACATGCGTTACGGCGGCGAAAACGCGAAAAAAGGCGGGCTGGCGCTTTGGGCGTACTCGCTGGCGTTTACGCATCCGGTCACGAAAGAGCGGCTGCGGTTCATGGCGGAGCCGCCTGCCGACGTATCGCCATGGAAGCATTTTGATCTGGAAAAAGCTCTGAAATTGTGATTGAATTGTAAAATTCTGCATTCGGACGGGAAAAAGGGTAAAAATTTGTTGAAAGAGAAAAAATGCGTTTGACAAAAGCCCCTTTATAAGGTAAAATAAACAGGTACAAGTATTTTATGGGACGGCGGACAAGCCGTACCCGTTCAATTTGTGTTGGGAGCAAAGGGAATGAACAAACAAAAAGTCAGCATACTTGCATTGGTGATTGCATTTGCGCTTTGCATGGCGGCGATGTGCGCGACGCTCATGGGGTCTATGAACGCGAATGCGGAGGCGTCCGTTTCGAAGAGTTCGGTTTTTTATTCGGAAGGAGCGGAACTCGTGGACGGGGAATCCGGGGATTATCTTTCTTATAAGATCAGCGATTCCGATACGGGATCGTTTGTGAAATATAACAAGAATCTCGCGTTGAAGTGGTACACGTTTACGGATGGGGCGGCAATCGGAGATGCGGGATCCGTGCAGTATTTCAGCATGACGTTTGCGTTGCAGAATACGGATTTTGAATCTTTCAAGATCGCGATGGAAACGACGCAGATGAGCATGAGCAAGGACGGGAAGACGGTCAACGAGATCGTATTTACGGTCGACGGTTCCGATCTGAAAGCGAGCGTGAACGGAGCGGAAGCCGTAACGGTCGGCGCAGCGGAGGGAGACATAACGCTGGCTCTTTCCGAAGAAGCGGGCACGGAAGGTCTCGGTGATTTTGCGGTGAGCGTGAAGAGCGGGGATGCGAGCGCGGTGAAAGCGGGCACGTTCACGAACATCGGCATGAATTATGCGAAGTATGCGTCCAGTTCTGCGGATACGCCGATCGCACCGCTTACCTTTACAGCGGAAACGGCGGAAGAGGGCAGTGTGACGTTCAGCATCAAATCGCTGAACGGACAGAGCTTCCGGCTCAACGACAACAAAGAGATCACGGACGACACGGCGCCGGTGCTGGTCATTGACAGCGAGATCAAGCAGTTCAAGCTTGGCGCAAAGGTAGAGTTCGATTACATTGCAATCGATGTGTGTTCCACGGCAAAGACTCCGGAGCGTTTCTATCTGGTCGACGGGATGCCCGTAACGGAAGAGAACGACGGCACGGAAGAGACGGTGGAAGCTGCTTTTGACGATGCGGGAGAGCTGGTCGGTTACAGAGATCTGGACACGAGCAAATATTTCTTTGAAAACGACTTTGCTGAGGGTGTATTCACCGATGCGGGATACGGTACCCTGAGCATTGCATACAAACTGGAAGACAACAATTCAAACAGCGCGTACTATTTTATTGAATGGTATGCAGAGAAAGATACGGCTACGGGACACATCAAAATGGTTGATCCCAGAGACGCATCGCTGACGAACGCAAGGCCGGAAATGGCATTCTATTCTTCTGACGGAACGGAGAATACGGCGAAGATCGAGGAATACCAGGCAAAAGTGACGGAAGCGAGCAAGAAGGACGGCAAGAGTATTCAGGTCGGGTCGGGAGCTTATTATTATATTCCTTCCTTGAAACCGTATATTGAAGATGCTACGTGCGGATACACGGACATGAGCTTTACGGTTTATTATTGGACTGGCAGCAGTTCCGTACAGACGGTAAGCGGCGATTATGACGAACTTCGCATTCCCGTAAATACGGAAGGGGATTATGCGTTCTGTGTTGTTCCCACGAACAATTCCGGCAATGCAATGGTCGGACTGAAAGAGAACGGAGGCAAGACAGAGATCAGTTCTTCGAACGTGATGGAGCTGAAGAATATTGCCGTGTTCACGTTCCGTGTGGATTATAACGGTGCATACATCGAAGAACCTGAAACGGATGAGATCGGTTATGTGGATGTCACGTATACGGTCGACAATTTTGAGATCATTGCGCTTTCGGGGTACAAGACCGAGTATGCGTTG
The DNA here is from genome assembly GCA_900557285.1 of uncultured Clostridia bacterium. Taxonomy (GTDB): domain Bacteria; phylum Bacillota; class Clostridia; order Christensenellales; family Borkfalkiaceae; genus Borkfalkia. Next base: position 6,098 of record USSJ01000077.1, read on the forward strand.
TATCGTTTTTCCGCGAAGCAGGGCGTATCGATCACTTCGCTCGATCAGCTGAAAAAAGCGGAAGAAAACGGAACGATCGCGGAGCTGGGCGAATGGATCGAAATCAAAAAATATGACTCTTCTTTGGGAGAGGATGAAGATGACAACGTGTATGAATGGAATCCTACGAGCACACTGAGTTTTGTTCCGCAGGAAAAGGGATTCTACAAAGTGACGGTAACGGTTGATGATCAGCAGGGCAAGACGGAAACTCTTCCGACGGCATTCAAGATCATCAACATTACGGCGGAAGCGGACGTGATCCCCGGAGCTACGTAT